>NZ_JABEPH010000019.1:0-31005 GCF_013004495.1 Rhizobium sp. SEMIA 4085 | reverse complement strand
GGTCGATGCAGCGTTTCACGGTCTGGTGGCGCTTTTCGATCAGCTATCCGGCGATCAGGCAGGCGCGCCCTATATCCCTGTGCGCTTCGGCTCCGTTCGCGTCAGGCGTTCCGAACGGCCAGTCGTCAAGGCGACGATCGGGATCGAACGGTTCAGCCAGAATTCGATCAAGGTGCGTTTCCGGATGTTCGACGACGCGGGCACACAGGTTGCGGCATTCGACGATTGCCGCTTCCGCCGGACGTATCTGAGGCGTCACCACACGCTGGATTCCGTCGCCTTTCACTATGAGAGCGTCCCGTCCGCGTTTTTTGCCGCGACATCCGACATTCATGCGCTTCCGGTCATTGCCAGCGCCCCGGACGTTGCGCTGAATAACGCAACCCTTCTGCTCGACGCCGCCGTCTATCGCGCATGCCACGAGATCGCGCTTGCGCTCGCGGCAAGGGATGGTTCGATTACGATTGGCAGCCTTCCCGGCGATGCCGCATTCAGATCCTTCCTCTCCAGCTGCCTCTTCAGCCTTGAAGATGCGGGCATTGCCTCTTCCGATGATGGAAAATGGACCGTTGCGACTGAATTCACGCTGCCTCCGGTCCAAGAGGTTCTGCGAGAACTCTATGGTGAAGATGCCGGCCGCATCGCGGAAGCCGTCCTCATCAACGATGCGCATCGCGATGCTCTCGAGAAAATCGCAGCCCTCAAGCAGGGCAAGGACATTGCTTCTTCGAAGTCGGTCAGCGAAGCGACGCTGGAGCATGTTCTCGTCCATTCGCCCTTGAGCTTGCACCGCCTTTCCGTCGTAAGCGGCATGGTCGATGGTGTGCTGAAGGCGAAGAATGGCGGTATCCGTCGAATTCTGGAAGTTGGGTCGATCTCGGCCGCCTTCAGCCGCAAGCTTGCCCTGGCGGCAGCCGAACACGGCGCTTTGCTCGTCATTGCCGACCCGCGTGAAAATATCCGGCGTACGCTGGAACTCGCTTTCGAAGACAGCGCGCATGTCATTGTCGCAGACCCCGATAAGCTCGGCGATCAGGCCGCGGCCGATCTGGTTGTCGTTGCGGGGGATCAGAGCCAGCAGTATCTTTCCAGCGACGAGGCGCTCCAGGCTGTCGTGCGCAAGGCAGCTGCTCACGGTGCGACGCTCGTCCTTGCCGATCGTGCGCCTTCCGCTTTCAACGACTTCGTATTCGGCCTGTCGGACGTCTGGTTTGCAGGCAGCCAGTCTCCGGAATTTCCGATCGGAAAGCTCGGAACCGCCCGTCAGATTGAGGATCTTGCGCATTCGCTCGGATTTGCGGACGCAAAGGTCGACGAAGCCGAGTATCCGGAAGGCAGGCTCGTTTCGCTGATCGCGCAGCCTAAGGCGGTCAACGAAAAACCCCTGGCCGCCGAAGCCGTTAATGGCCCGCTATTTGTGATCGGCGAAGGCTCAAGCCACGCCTCGGACTTCGGGGGGCTAGCAACAATATCCGTTGCGGCGGACGAGCCGAAGCCGGCTTATGCTGAAGCGTTCTCCAAATTTGCGGGCCAGCCGGTGCGTGCGGTCTATTATGCCCAGCGCGCATCGAAGCAAGACCCATCGAAGCTGTCACAGGATCGGCTCGTCGCATTTGCATCTTTTGCCGAAGCGCTTGCCGCCTACATGCAGTCCGGCGAGGCTGCCGCAAACAGCCGTCCGCAGCTTCTTCTCATCGCGCCCGGCGGCTCGCCGCTTTCCGGTGATGGAACCGACGGCCCAAACTCAGGGCTTTGGGCCTTTGCCCGCGTCCTGCAGAACGAGTATGAATTCCTGGACGTCCACATGCTCGATGCGGAACCCGGCGATAGGCGTATTTCCGGCATCGTGAATTCGATCTTCGCATCACATGGGGCAAACCGCGAATGGATGCTCGACGAGGCAACCGGCGAGGTCCGTGAACTTCGCGCTGTTACCGGGCCTTCAGCGTCCTCTGCCCGGATGACCGGCGGTTATGCCGCTGCCACGATCCGCCAGCATTCGGCCGGACGCCTCGACAGTGTTGCCTGGGAAGCTTGTGACGTACCGTCTGTTGCCGACGGTGAGATCGTCGTTGCCGTCGAGGCAACGGGTCTCAACTTCCGCGATGTCATGTGGGCCATGGGCCTGCTCCCCGAAGAAGCACTGGAGGACGGCTTTGCTGGCGCCACGATCGGCATGGAGTTTGCCGGACGTGTTGTCGAAACGGGCATGGGCGTCAGTGATCTGAGGCGTGGCGACAAGGTGATGGGCATCGGCCCGGCCGCCTTCTCCACGCATGTGAGGGTTCGCCAGGATGGTGTCACCAGGCTACCCGAACGGATGGATACGGTCGCCGCAGCAACCGTGCCGGTCGCGTTCCTCACGGCCTATTATGCCATGGTCGAGCTCGGCCGCATTCAGCCCGGCGAGACGATCCTGATCCATGGTGCCGCAGGCGGTGTCGGCCTGGCTGCCCTGCAGATCGCAAAGCTGAAGGGCGCAACGGTCATTGCCACGGCGGGAACGCTTGAGAAGCGTCGCTTCCTGGAAACGCTCGGCGCCGATCATATCTTCGATTCGCGCTCGCTCGACTTCGTGACCGATATTCGCCGGATTACCGATGGTGCCGGTGTCGATCTCGTTCTCAATTCGCTCTTCTCCGAAGCCATGGAGCGCAGCCTCGAGCTCGTGAAGCCGTTCGGGCGCTTCCTTGAACTTGGAAAGCGCGACTATTATTCCGACCGCAAGATCGGGCTTCGGCCTTTCCGCCGCAATATCAGCTATTTCGGGATCGATGCCGACCAGCTGCTCGTCAATGTGCCGGAACTCACGAAGCGGATATTCACCGAAATCGGAGAGTTGTTCTCCGCCGGAAAGCTGGTGCCGATCCCTTATCGCGCTTTCGGTTATGACGAGATCAGCAGCGCATTCCGTCTCATGCAGAATGCCGGCCACATTGGCAAGATCGTCGTCCGTCCCCCGGTCATCGGCAAGGATAAAGTTCTTCCGGCACCCGGCAAGGCGCTTCACTTCGATTCCGATGGCATCTTCCTTGTGGCAGGAGGCATCGGCGGCTTCGGGCTTGCAACTGCAAACTGGTTGGTTTCGAAAGGCGCCCGGAAGATCGCGCTTTGTTCGCGCAAGGGCGTTGCCGACGACGAGACCCGCAAGGCGATCACCGAATGGACAAAGAAGGGCGTCACGGCAAGCGTGCATGCTTGCGACATTACCGAGGAGAAGGCGGTCGCCGCCCTGCTTGACGAATTGCGCACCAAGGCGCCGCTGAAGGGCATCGTCCATGCAGCCATGGTGCTTGACGATGCCCTGCTTTCGAACCTCACGGCAGAACGCAACCGGCCCGTCGTGAACGTCAAGGTCAAGGGCGCAGACATCCTTCACCGGCTGACGGCAGATGACGATCTCGATCTCTTCCTGCTGTTCTCGTCCGCGACGACGATGCTCGGCAATCCGGGCCAGGCGAACTATGTCGCAGCCAACGGCTACCTCGAAGGTCTGGCGCGCCAACGCCGCGCAGCCGGACTTGCCGGCCTGGCGGTAGGCTTCGGCGCGATTGCCGACAAGGGCTACCTGGCACGTAACGCCGAGGTGAACGAGGTGCTTTCGAAGCGCATCGGCAAGTCGGCTTTGAAAGCGGGCGATGCGCTGGAGCAGGTCGAGCGCTACATGCTTGCCGATCAGGGCCGCATCGAGGGTGCGACTGTCATGATCGCCGAGGTCGACTGGAGCGCGGCGCGCCTTCTACCAATTGCCGGAAAGTCGCTCTTCGAGACGATCATGCGCCAGGCAGGAAGCAACCAGGCGACCAATGACAACGAAACCATCGATCTTGAGGCGATGATCGCCGGCAAGTCTGCAGATGAAGCGCAGGCCCTTCTCCATAAGCTGGTCGCTGTCGAAATCGCAGCGATCCTGCGTATCACCGAAGATGGTATCACACCGGAAAAAGTGCTGAAGGATATCGGGCTCGACAGCCTGATGGCGATGGAACTCGGTATGAGCTTCCAACAGAAGACCGGCTTCGACATACCGCTGAGTGGTATCAGCGATGGCACGACCATCGGCGATGTTGTGGCTCGTCTTCGGGAGCGCGTGGCCAGCCGTAGTGGTGGAAACGAGGGAGCAGGCGAAGCCGAGCAGGTTGTCAGCCAGCTGATCCAGAGTCATTCTGGCACGGTTCAGAAAGCGGCAATGTGAAATGACGGATAATCCAGACGGGAAGGCGCAGGACCGGAAAACGGGACTGCTCGATCAGATGCGGCCCGCCAACGAGTCGTCCGGCAGAAACCGGGCAGCCCGGATGAACCGCCACCCCCAGCCGCCGGTTCGCCAGGTGACACGATTCGACGAACTGCCGGAATACCAGCGGGTGATGACCCAGAAAATCGGGGCGCAGATGGCTGGCATCGGCAACCCCTTCTACCGGTCTCATGACAAGGCGGCAGGTGCAACGACTGTTATGTCCGGCCGGGAGTTCACAAACTTTGCCTCTTATGACTACCTCGCAACCAATACCGACCCGCTCGTCAACCAGCGGGCAAAAGAGGCGATAGATCGCTTTGGCATTTCTGCGTCGGCAAGCCGGCTGGTTGCCGGAGAGCGGCCCGTGCATGTCGAACTTGAACATGCGCTTGCCAAAGTCTACGGCGTTGACGCTGCAGTCTGCTTCGTCAGCGGCTATCTGACCAATGTTGCTGCGATCAGCTGTCTGATGGGCCCGCAGGATCTCGTGATCCATGACGAGTTCATCCATAACAGCGCGCTTGCCGGGATCAAGCAATCGGGCGCGACGCGCCGTCTCTTCAAGCACAATGATGTCGAGAACCTCGAATCCGTTCTGAAGTCTCTGTCCTCCGACTTCCGGCGTATCCTGGTGATCGTCGAAGGCGTCTACTCGATGGATGGCGATATCGCCGACCTGCCGGCACTGGTCGAGCTGAGGTCGCGTTACGGCTTCTGGCTGATGGTCGATGAGGCGCACGCTCTCGGCGTGCTTGGACAAGCCGGCCGCGGCAGCTTCGAACATTACGGCATCGATCCACATGACGTCGACATCTGGATGGGAACGCTTTCAAAGACCACATCGAGTTGCGGCGGTTATATAGCCGGAAGCCAGGCTTTGGCGGACGTCTTGAAGGCGGAAGCCGGCGGGTTCGTCTATAGCGTCGGCCTGGCGCCGGTACTGGCGGCTGCGGCATTGACCGGCCTGGAAATATTGACGAAAGAGCCGGAGCGTACCGCCCGGTTGCGGCGCAACGGCGCGCTCTTCCTCAAGCTTGCGAAGGAAGCCGGTCTCGATACCGGCCTCGCGACGGGATATTCCGTTGTTCCGGTGATCGTTGGGGATTCCGTTCGCGCCGTGCAGCTTTCCAACGATCTTCTCGAAGAGGGCGTAAACGCGCTGCCGATCATCCATCCGGCAGTTCCAGAAGGTATGGCGCGGCTGCGTTTCTTTATCACCTGCAATCACACGGATGAGCAGATCAGCCATGCCGTCACTGTGACCGCAAAGCGGCTGAAAGATTTACAGGACCGCAATTTCGGCCTAGGTTCGATCGACTTCGAACAGGTAATGAAGCTCCTGCCGATGAACCAGATGGCGGGCAAGCCTTAAGGCAGGACGATGCAATGCATGTCATCGTAACCGGCGGTTCAAGCGGCATCGGATTAGCAGTCGCAAAGGCTTACGCCGCCAGAGGCGAGCGGGTTTCACTGATCGCACGTGATGCGGCACGCCTCGACCAGGCGGTTTTAGACGTCCAGGCTGTATCGAAAGGCGGAAGCACTTTTGCCGTTTCGGCTGATGTTTCCAAGCATGAGGACCTGGCATTTGCGGTCAAAGCCTGTGAAACGGCAAACGGCCCCTGCGATGTGCTGATCGCCTCTGCCGGCATTGTCGAGCCGGCCGCCTTCGATGCTCTTTCAGCTGCGGCCTTCGACCAGCAGATATCCACAAATCTCCTGGGCACCGCAAATGCCGCCCGTGCCGTCTATCACAGCATGAAGGCGAGAGGGCAGGGCACCATCATGGTGGTCTCGTCGGGTGCCGCATTGATTGGCCTTCACGGTTATGCGGCCTACTGCGCCTCTAAATCGGCCCTCAAAGGCTTTGCGGAAGCCATACAGGCGGAAGCCGTCGGAACGGGAATTCGCGTCTCCATCTGCTTTCCGCCGGACACGCTGACACCCCAGTATCAGCGTGAAATGACGATGCGGCCATGGCAGGCCGAGGTTCTGATGGGCAAGGTGAAGCCCTGGACGGCAGAAGCAATTGCACAGCGCATTATCGCCGGTATCGACCGAAAACGCTCGAAGATTCACTTCACGCCGTCCCTCATGGCGCTTGCCTATCTGGGGCCGTTCATCAAGCCGCTGCTTTCGCTCTGGTACCGATCTCGGTTGAAGCGTGGCGCAAGGGAAACGCATGCAAGGTCATCGACTGTGCATTTGAAGACAGGGATATCATCGGGCATTGACACGCCCAAGCTTTAATCGGATTTGGCATTTGTTGCCGGTAAAAGAAAATCGATGGTTCCTTTGCGCTTACATGACGTCCCCTTTCTATTGGTTGCCTCCTGCTTTGCCCTGACGTGCATCTTCGTCTATGCAACGGACTGGTTCGCGATGCCGTCTGCCGTCTATCGTCAGAACAACGTCGAGCGAACACCCTCACGCTATGCGCTCGATCTTGCCGCACGCCTTCCGGTTATCGCTCTGGTCTTTGCGGGTTTCTTTTCGGTAACGTGGCGGCCGATCTACGCCATGCAGGCGACGATGAGTTTCTTTGTGATTTTCACCGGGATTTCGCGCGCGAAGTTCAAGTTCATCCGAGAGCCGCTGATTTTCTCCGACATCGCGCTCGTCGTCGATGTTTTCAAATACAAGGAGATCTTCTACGCGACCTCCCTGAACATCTTCTTCTGGATATTCTCTTTCCTTTACGTCTTCGGCGTGACCGGGCTCTATTTCTATTTCGAGCCGCATATTTTGCCTGCCAGCGCACAGGGGTTCTGGGCCCTGGTCGGACTTGCCGTTGCCTTCGGTCCGTGGCTGGCGCTTTTCTACGGCCCTGTGAACGGGCCGGTCTCGCGGGCCACGCAGCAGCTGGTTGGACCGATCGATATCAAGAAGAATACGGTCCGTTTCGGTACGTTCACATCTGTCGTTCTTCATTTCATCATATGGCTCGGCCGCCGCCGCGAGAAGATCGTGCACGAGCTGTCGGTCATGCTGAAGTCGGCGCTGCACGATCTTTGGGATCCGGACGGCGATAACGAACCGCCTCTCATCGTCGTCTGGCAGTCGGAATCGTTCATCGACCTTCGTCATTTCGAGGTCAAAGATTTAAAGCTTCCCAATCTTGATCGACTGCGAAAGCGGGCGGCGCAGTGGGGCCGTATGACAAGCGTTTTCGAAGGCGGCTATACGCTTCGCACCGAATTTGCAATCTTAAGCGGCCTTCAGCCGGACGACGTGCATATCGATGCGAGCTATCCCTATCTGAGCGCAAGCCAGTACACGGATGTCGTCTGGCCGAATAAGCTGAAGGATGCCGGCTGGAAGACGCAGTTCATTCATCCCTACGATCGCACCTTCTTCCTGCGTCATAAGGCAATGCCGCAGCTCGGCTTCGATCACATGATGATGCTCGACGAATTCGATCATAATCCGGAGCGCGACGGCCCTTATGTTAGCGATCAGGCGCTGACGAAGAGCGTCATCCGCGAGATCGAAAAGGATCCGGATATCAAGAATTTCCTGTTCGTCGCCTCAATGGCCAACCATGGCCCCTGGGAAGCCGGTCGCGTCGGTGATCTAACCGATCCTGTGGAGATCTATTCCGAGCTCCTTCGCCGCGCCGATCATGCGCTTGGGAACCTGGCCCATCATCTCGACACGCTGGACCGGCCAGTCTGGTTGCTCTTCTACGGCGATCATGCGCCGCTCTTGAAAGCTTTTGCCGATCCGTTTCCGGACCCGCGCACCGATTACGTGATCGTGCCGCTCGGCCGCGCTCGCTCGCATTCGCAGCGTCCCGTCCCGCCCCGGGAAGAAGCGCCGTGGAACCTGCTCGGAACGCTGCTGCGCTTTGCTGGTCTTAGCAAAGAGTTGCCGGCGGAATGATTGTGTCGGCCCCATCAGAGGAGAAGGCGAAACGCGTCTTCCTATTTCTCCAGGGGCCATCGTCCATCCTCTATTGCAAAATCGCGGACCGTCTTGAGGCAGCCGGCTGCGCGTGCCTTCGCGTCAACCTCAATAGCGGAGATTGGCTATTCTGGCGCAGGCGAGGTGCCTTGAACTATCGCGGTCCTTTCGCCGCTTGGCCGGGCTATGTCCGTCATCTTATCGCGGACCGCAAGATCACCGACCTTATCGTCCACGGAGAGGAGAGACCCTACCACCGTGCTGCGATCGCCGAAGCCCGCGCAATGGGCGTTTCGATCTACACCATCGAGATGGGGCATTTGAGGCCTGATTGGGTGACCATCGAGCGCGAGGGCCTTTCGTCCAACTCGCGTTTTCCCGTTGATCCGGGTCATATACTTGCGGCTGCGGAGGGCCTGCCGGAGCCGGATTGGAACAGGCGTTACAGTCATACTTTCCTCTCGGAAGCGATCGCCGATTTACTTTATTACCTGCCGACCGTGTTCTTCTCGCTTTTTTATCCGCATTACCGGCGGCACGGGCTGTTTCATCCGCTCGCAGAATATGCCGGCTGGCTGAGGAGGCTCGCAACTGGCCGCAAAAGGGCTCGCGAGGCGAATATCAAAGTTGGCCGGCTGTCTTCCGACAACGCAGCGTTCTTTGTCTATCCCCTGCAGATTGCGACCGATTATCAGTTGCGCGCCCATTCGCCGTTCCACAGCCAGCGGGATGCCATCCGTTTTATTCTGCGCTCATTTGCCGAGCACGCATCGCAAGATGCGAAACTACTCGTCAAAGTGCATCCGCTCGACAACGGCCTTATCGACTGGGACGACTATGTGAACGCCACCGCCCTGTCGCTCGGCTTGTCCGGCCGCGTGCAGGTTATCGACGGCGGTGATCTCTCGGCGCTGATCGTTGCAAGCCGGGGCATGGTCACCGTCAATTCGACAGCTGCACTTTCAGCATTGCAGGCAGGCAAGCCTGTTAAGACGCTCGGAGTTACGATCTATGATATCGAAGGACTGACGGATCCGAAGTCAATCGACCTTTTCTGGCAGGATCCACAACCCCCATCGGCAAAGCTTCTTGACGCGTTCATGCGATTGCTCGCAGCCACCGTGCAGGTTCGCGGGAACTTCTATTCGAAAGAGGGAGCGGAGGCTGCTGCCGAAAGCATTGCTGCCAGATTGCTGGCGCGAAATGTCAACGAGCCGGGCGCATACGTCGAGCCGCCGATCCGCAAACATCCGATGAAAATAGACGTCCCTTGACCGACATCTGGTAAGAAGTCGGCAGGGTGAAGATTCGCCTCCACGCAGGGCAACGGAGATAGAATGATACTCGGGAAGACGAAAGCTGTCATAATGTCAACGAGCCTCGCCTTGTTGGTTGGCTGCCAGGGCGGAGCGGCCTATATCGACAGCTCCTTTTTGCAGTCGGATCTTGGGTATCAGAGGCCGCATCCTCAGCGACCACCGGGCCCGTCCGTGCCGTCGCCTGATGAAGGCGAAAACAGCAGGCCCACGCCTGTCGAGGAAAGCCCCACCGACACCTCGCCACCACGCGAAGAGGCTGGACACAACACACCGTGCGGACAGGAGACGATCGCCAAAATAAAGGCCCCTGGTTCAGAGCCGGTTTCTTTGCGGTGCAATATCCAGCTGTCTTCGCGTGACGTCGTGACCCATCAACTGATCTTCGAAGGAAGTGCCGCTTCAAACGCGGTACTTGATTGTGGCGGGGGGCTAATTGACGTTAGTTCAGGTGGTTCGCGCATGCAGAAAACCGGGATTGTCGTTCGTTCGACGCGAATTGCGTCTGGGCAATGGGATGCTCCGCGCAATGTCACCATTCGCAACTGCCGGATCAGAGGATTTGTCAGGATTTACGGTCTCGGAGAAAATGCGAACGGCGCAGTTATGAAGGCCTCTTCACTCAAGCCTGACCACATCAACTATGCCCAAGCCGCGGCACCGGCCAACGTGAAATTTGAAAAAGTCCAGATCGAGGCGCCCAATGGCATACCCTTTTATGTGGGGCCGGGCGTAACAGGAGCGGCTTTGATTTCGTCTCAAATATCAGGCCGCAGCACCGCGGTTGCCGTATATCTTGACGCTGAGTCAGCCCGCAATACGATCTCCGGAAACGTCTTCAGCATCAAAACGGATAAGCGTGAATTGATAGCAATCGATGGTTCTGCAAGAAATACGATTTCCCGCAATACATTCGAAAACTCCGACAATGGCGGAATATTCGTCTATCGCAATTGCGGAGAAGGCGGCGTCATTCGCCACCAAAAACCGGAGTTCAATCAAATAACGCAGAACACGTTTCGGTATTCTTCCGGCCGCCAGCAACCGGCAGTTTGGTTGGGATCCCGCAACGGAGGCAAGGACTATTGCTTTACCGACCCGGCCTATCCATTTGGCAGCAGCGCAAGCAATGCAGACTTTGCTGACAACAACAATGTCGAAGGGAACAGGATCGTCGGTGGTGGTCGCAATCTGATCGTTAGCAGGGGCGGCAACAATGTCGTTCGAGACAACACGTCACAATAGGCGGCTTCTGACAACGGAAACCATGGCTACGTGCTATTTTGCATCTGCTGGCACGCGCCATATCTGTGCAAAGCGCTTGGAGCATTGGAATTTTAGAAAGGAATGGCGGAGCAAATGGCTGTGAGCGAGACGCTACCTGCGGCAGGCACGAAACAGGTGATCTGTATAAATTGGGGTACGAAGTTCGGCCCCCCCTATATCAATCGCCTTTATGCCATGGTTGCGAGAAACATCACTCCGCCGTTTACGTTCACATGTTTCACCGATAAGCGGGATGGCATTCGGCCTGAGGTTCTTTGCGAGGACCTACCGCCATTAGACGTCACGAAGATGCCGGAGAAATCCCCAGGGATTTGGAATAAGGCGCGGCTTTGGGGGGAAACCTTGGGCTCACTCAGTGGCCCGGTTTTGTTCCTCGATTTGGACCTTGTGGTTGTTGCGTCGCTCGATCCGTTTTTTGAGGTTGGCAGCGCCAACGACGTTGTTATGGCGCGCAACCAGACCACGCCTTTTGAAAAGCTAGGACAGACATCGCTGTTTCGATTTCCGGTGGGCAAGCTCGCGCCACTGCAGGAAAAATTTAAGGCGGCACCACAGGCGATTGCGGATCAGTACCGGTTTGAGCAGCGCTTCGTAACCAAGAACGTTCCGGACGGTCCGAAGTTTTTCCCGCGCGAGTGGGTGCTGCACTTTCGTCAAGATTGCCGGCGTGCATGGCCGCTCAATTACGTCCTTGCACCGCGGCTCCCTCGGAGCGCAAAAGTAGTCATTTTCCCACGCGGTCTTCGCCCGGAGCAGGCAATAAGTGGGAAATATCACGAACGGGGCGCCGACAATCTGTTCGGACATCTTGTGGCAAGTTTCAACAAGAGCAAGCGGCAGAAGCGGGACTCGTTCTTCGCGCATCTTCGCCATTTTATCCGCCCGACACGCTGGGTGGCGGATCACTGGAGGGAGTAGGCAGGTTAAGCGCTTTTCATCGCAGGCCTGGCGACAACAGACGTTTTTGCAGGCCGCTAGGCCAAGGCTGCAGCGATCCTGTTTCGCAAGTCCTGCCGGATTTGCGTTTTGATGCCATCAATATCCAAGGCTGGCGGTATCTCAGCAACCCTACTTGCAAATGGGTGACTGATAGGATGCCACTTCGAATGCCGCTTAAGTCCGATTTCTTCAACTATTGCGGTGCGATTGGTTTTGGGGCCGATGAAGACGGTTGGAATGCCCATAGCCACACAGGGCATTGCGCAGTGAATGCGCTTGGTGACTATCAGCGCCGCTTTGCGGCCGTATGTTTCGATAATCTCGCGTGCAAACCTAAGACGTACTTCCGTCGGTGTCTCTGCCACCCGATGGCTAACGGTTTTCAATTTGAGCCCGTGGCTTTTGCGAAAGTTCGGCGTCAGGTCGCCGAGATCTGCTTCAACTAGGTAGATCGAATCAGGTTTCCGATCGGAAGGCGCATCGAAGGTTAATGTGGAGCAAAGCGAAAGGTACGCTTCAACTCCTAAAGACCGGATGAATGCCACCGTGCCGCTATCGCGACATCCGATGGGCTCATGTTTTTTTAAGTAAGCTGCATGTCGGGCGATCGTCGGCTTAGCTCGCTTCTGTACGTGAAAGCCAAAAAAAATAGGTTTAATCGCTTCGCTCGGTGGCCAGTTATCGAGCTCTTCTAAAAACCATCCGTTTGTGACCAGGATGGCTTGGGGGCCATCGTATGTGTTGAGGTGGTCTCGGTCGATGTATGCGTCAACGCGCGGCAAATGCTGCATCACAGCCACGGTCTGAACGTCGTCGCCAATGTTATTGCTGAGCCAGTTCAGCGCCAATATATTCATTGAATCTCTCTGAGTTTTGCCTCCTGATAATACGCAGTGCCTCAGATTGCAATCGCTCTCGCGGGTTAGATAGGCGTGCTGCAGCGACACTCATCTCTAAATCGCACCGCGCCAGTCTGCCGACAATACTGCTGGTAAAAGGTGGCTCTCGGCTCGAGATACATCGTATGAGCCCGAAGGCGATCACGCGGCAACGTTTGCCTTTCGAAATTTATGACCTGCAGCGTATCGGCGATACAGTAGCGCTGCAGCGAGCGGTGACCGGGAAGAGGGCTTTACGCCGCGAAAATATCCGCAGACTACATATCGCCCTGGACGATGGCAGGCAGATGTCAACTAGCCATCTAGGTTAGAAATAGTTTCGCAGCAGCGACATTGTGCCTAGCCAGCCGAGTTTCCCTCCAATCCAGCGGTCCATCCCATGGCGGCCATCGACCAAAGAAATGGGGCGCGTGTCGTTGTTGTCGGCGATCCTTTGCTCGCCTGCTCGATTTAAATGCTGCTCTATGTTATGGGGCAGCACGTTGAATGGAACTGCCGATGCCCCGATACCTTTCATTAAGACGATTATTCGCCCGATGGATTGAGCCTCCTCCTAGCGGCGTCGTCGAAGCCTCGAACTTTAGACAGGGGGACACGTTTTCGGTCGATATCTGCATCGTGACGAATTGCGCCTTTGTCGGTGGAAATGCATCAACGACTGTCACTGAGCTAAGGGCGTTTACCGCCGCTGGGCTGACTGCGATCATAGTGCACTGTCCAGTCAAACGGTCGCTATGGAAACGCAATTGGGTGGCCGAACGCTTCTTACCTTTCATGGACAAAATCGTTCCGGCGGATAACGTCAAATACATCAAGTGCCAAACCCTTATCGCCCGTGGCCCGCGCATGGTTATGACGCCCATCTTCCGCAATCTGATGAAGAGGATCGATGGCGAACGGGCTTTATTCGTCGTGAACAATTCCGCGTGGAGCGAGAACGGCAAACCGCTGTTCAACTGGCCGGCGCTATTTCGTCGCGTGGCAAGAATCGGAGTTCCGCACTCGAATATCTATCCAATCAGCCCAATTATCCGCGAAGAATGCAGAAGGGTCCTCTCGAAATCTGCTGGCCCGGATTTATTGGCACCGATCGATTGGCCACCGGCTTTCAAAATTGAGGATTTCCCCTTTGCGCCGCGGACGCACCTAACAGCCCCTGTCGTCATCGGACGACATGGCCGGGACCACGACGGAAAATGGCTCGAAGATGCGGAGGAACTTCGGGCTGCCTACCCTTGCCGCACTGATATTGTCGTAAAGATCATGGGCGGAGCAGAAACGGTTAAAAAGCGGTTGGGCGCCTTGCCCTCTAACTGGGTGGTCGAACCGTTCGGCACGACGGGCGTTGGAGACTACCTTTCGCAACTTGATGTGTTTGTAAACTTCCCGGCACGAACAAGAGACGAAGCTTTTGGGCGGACGATAATCGAGGCGGTACTTTCGGGACTTCCTGTGATCCTTCCTCCTGCATTCGAGCCCACGTTCGGTGATCTGGCGCTTTATTGCGAGCCACATCAGGTGTCAGGGCTCATCGACAGGCTCGTGAGCGATGATCACGGTCGTATCCACTATATTAACGCATGCCGAAGGGAAGCGGCAGAACGCTTCGGCTCCCACACGCTTTTGAAGCGGCTGAAAACTCGCGACACCGACGGAACCTACTCGCCCACGCTCGACGGCGGTTCACAGGCTTTCCGTAGAAGGATGATGGGCGAGTCCGCCCCGGAGACTAACGTGACAGCCTAAACCACTCTTCTAAGCCCGAGGAGACAACACGACTGTCCTGTTCGCTCATTGCATCGAGGCTTTGCACACAGATGCACGCAAGTTCACCGCGGACCAGAGCGCGCATCGTAGCAGCGATTTTAGCCGACGCCCGTTTATTTCGAGGAGGCTTTATAAACCCAACGTCAGTAGGCGCCTCCACGAAGGAGCCATCATTCAGTTCCAGGTTGTTTGCAATGCCGATTGGAGAAAATTGCGCTGGACTACGAAAACGATAACCAGCCTGTGCACGCAGCGCTGTAATGTCTTGCTCCAGGAAAGCGGCCATCGTCGATCTTCGCATGGCGTGAGGGTGATGTCCCGCAAGGAGATAATCATCGGTTCGCCCTGCCAAGCGCGCAGCCATTTGCTGGGCCTCTTTGAAGCCTGCTCGCTTCGGACCACGGCGAAAAAGGCCCTTAAGCCACGTGATTGAGCCATTGGGAAAATGCCTTAGCTGCCCCCTGAGCACAGGTCTGCCATCTCGAAAAAAGTAGTCAGCTGTTAAGCTGCGTCCAATGAAAATGTCATCGTTGAGATAGATAAACTGTTCGGCGAGATCCGGAATGCGATACAGCATCGTCTCAACTGAGCGTGAGCTGAAAACCGGGAGCAAATCGTCATGCTCTCCGTAAATTGCACGGTGACTTACAATTTCGATTCGACTTTCCCAGTCGGGGGTCGCAGCTAGGAGGCTTTCCAGAGCGTCAGGTTTTTGGTCGTCGGTGACGACAAATACGCGTCGTATAAAAGGACAGAAGTGCAAGATCGACCAGACACAGTATTTAATCTCACCGCGATGCGCGAAGCGCGTCGAGGCGGTAGCCATAGAATGCATTCCCTTTGGTTGAAAAACAGCCCTTTTTGCAACATGGGCAGGATCATCCCCATCGACCCAAGTAACAACTGCGTCAATCAAAACAAAACTCCGCTCCCCGACCAATCTTGACAGCGCCTCTCGGCACATGCAACGCCACGCAAAACTAAACGAAACCGAAGAAAGCACAGCATGAAAGCTCCCGTCGCGATCGTTTTCGCCAACCTTAAAGGTAATTTAGGCGACTTCGCAATATTGCATGCGATGCTCGTCGATCTAGAACGAAAGCGTTCAGGGCATCCTGTCCATGTCTATTCCCAAGGATTTGTATCCGTAGATCGCGCCAGGCTCGCGGCCTTTCGGAAAGTTGCTCCACCGTTTGAACTTGCAGGAACGACATTCACGGACAATCATCGTCTCCACCGGGTAAGGGTCAAAATTGCGAGATTTTTTCGCCTGCGGCAGCGTTACCAAGCTTTAAGGATCAAATCCTTGGCTAGGAACGCGACTCCCGACGCGGAAACTTTTTCGCGATATGATGGAGTCTATATTGCCGGCGGAGCACAGTGGACGGGTGAGAACTCGGGAGTATCTATGTTCGCCACGCTAAGAGCTATGGCTGCACATACCGATCGAATCTTTTCCTATCCCGTCTCTGTCTCTTCATCCCTTTGGAAGGTGAACACCCGGAGCGGTTTAGCTGCCGATTTTTCCCGCATCCAAGGCCCGCTCATCGCTCGCGACAGCACATCGGAAGGTATGCTCAAGGGTCTTGGGCTCGATGCTGCGCTAGGTGCCGACTGTGTCTTTTCGCTAGCTGAAATTGGAAAAAGCGTAGAGGCCGCACCTCGTGGGAAAACGCTACGAGTGCTACTCGTAGTAACGAGTCAGGAGGCGATCGCAATCAGCGGGGCGCTTCAGCGTTTGCGCCCGCACGGCATTTCGATTGCACTTCTGACAACCTGTGAAAGCGAGGACTTCGCGGTTCAAAAGCCGAGCGCCGAGGCGTACGGAGCACAGTTTCTCGCGCCTCTAACCTGGCAGGAGACCGTAGCCGAAATGAAAGCCAGTGACGTCGTCATTACCAATCGGCTTCACGGTCTCATCCTCGCATCATTTGCGGGTGTACCCATATTGCCTTTGACTGATCGGTCGAAAGTTCTGGCAGTGGTCAATGATGCGGCGTTGCCGTTGAAAATATCGAACCTCGAGTCTCTGAATGTCGAGATCGTGAAGGAGGCCGTCGACCGACGCGCAGAAATTGTCAGCAAGATTGCCGATTACCGAGATCGCGCACAGTCAAAGCTGCGTAGCCCAATTCCGGATGAACGGGTGTGACCAGAGAAGCATACGTGAGACTACTCAGCCAGACTGGCCGCACTTTGGACGTCATCCAACGGTGGATGAGATTCAAATTTATCGCTTCACCGCTTAATCCGTGGCGAATACCGTTACTGAATGCGTCGGCCTTTGCAGGAAAGAGAGTGATAATTATCGGCCCCGCACAAACGGTTGTCGAGGATCTCGAGAACGTCAGCGTTGACGGCTATGATGTGATCGTCCGGCTGAACAACGGGATAGCGCTTGCTCAAAAAAATCCCTCCGTTCTGGGCTCGCGTACCGATGTGCTGTTTCACAATCTTATGGAGCACGGCGACCGAAGCGCAGGCGCTATCCCGGCGCCCCTCCTGCGAGAGCAAGGCGTTCGCTTTTTAGTGTTCCCTCACTGGGGCTTCAAAGGTAGCAAATCTCGTTTGTACAAGAAGCGCGAGGAACTGCACGGTTGTCAGGCAACCGAACTAGTTGTGCCTTCAACTCGCTTTTGTGAGGGTGTGCGGCGCCAGCTGGACGGATTTCAACCGACGGTCGGCGCCAGTGCAATCCTCTTTTTTCTCAGCGCACAGTGCAGAGAAGTCGCCATCCACGGCTTCACGTTCTTCCAGACACCTTATCTTCTCGGCTACAACGACGCCGTGGCGACTGCCGATGAGGCACGCGCGTGGGCGGCGGCGTCGTACGTGCACGATCCAGCTCGGGAGAAGACAGTCGTTATGCGCTATATTTCTGCTGCAGAGCAGCGAGGAGTGCGCGTTGCGCTCGGGGCCAACGTACGGCGGTTCCTATTTGGTTAGATGGCGTCACCATGAAACTGGATCGCCCGAAGATATCAAACACCGATATGGCGTTTTTCAGCTAGCAGTATCGTTTCAAGCAGCGACGACGGCTCAGCGCATCAGGACGACGCGACCGTTACGAACCAGCGAATATGCGTACTCTCGTTCCGCAGCCCAATCATGCGGTCCGCGGTTGTCTTTCCGGCGATAGTAGCTCATGCTCTCCTTGAAATCGAAGCCGAACATCCAAACTTCAGCCTCCGTTAGTTCGGTTAGCATGTGAAGTGCTCTTGAGCCGATCGAGGGAGACGCACCTAGCCGAGCCGTCAAATCGTCCAGCAATGCGATAGGATAAAAGGCCTGCTGCGGATCCTCGCACAGGTCGCGTTCCATCGCGCTCATCCAGACGGAGAAGACACCGTCGAAATAGCGCCTCTTAAGTCGCACACGCCAGGATGCGCGACCCATATTGTAAAGGAAGCTTGATCTTGTGCTGAAACAATGGATATCGATCCTCCGACCCTGGGCAGCTGGGCGTATTGGCACTCCGGAATTGACTCTGACTACACATCCATCGTCGATTTGCGCACCGAAGCGCGAGGAGAGCAGAGACGCTGCATTACCGACCAGCGAGATCCTCCTTCCCGCGATGACGCTACGGAGATTGAAGCAGAATTGGTCTTCGTCCTGATCTGTCATGGAGCCGTCTCTCGCACAGTCAATTCATTGCAGATCACGATTCTGCGGCATTTTTCGTGCCTGGCAAGCTCCGGTGGCGGCAAAGGCTAGCAGGCTGTCAGAAAGAGGACGGCCACGTGATCTCGTGGCAGCAGCGTGACGTCAATCTGCTGCCCGACCCCATTCTAAAGTTAATGGCAGTCGCGTTCTCGCGCAGCGTTTACATGAATCTGATGGCTGTGCAAAGACGGTCAGCCGAATGCTTCCGGGCAGACAGGCCGTTTTATCAGGCGCGATGAATACTCGACTTTCCGGTCATTGGCCGGTAAGACGCCAGCTCGACCCTACCGCTTGGCTGAGCCGACGGGAAATTCATACGAGCGCTCATGTCTCCAGCAAAACCGAACGTCCGCACTCTTGAGATATTGAAGCGGGTGGTCTCCGAAAACTTCCGGGACCATATCCCTGGCTATAGCTTCGCAATTGCCTGCCTCGTTGCGGTCGCGCTTTCTACTGCCTATACCGCCTACGCAATGAAGGGCATTGTCGACGAGGCCTTTGTCAGTAAAGACGCAAAGCTTGTATGGCTGATCTGTTTCTCGCTGTTCGCCGCATTCGTCATCCGAGGATTTGCAAGTTACGGTCAGGCTGTTGCGCTTTCAAGGGTCAGCAACAGTATCGTCGCCCGCTACCAGAAACGGCTTGCGGCTCATCTGATGACGCTTCCGCTCGAATTTTTCGACGAACGACGGTCGGGGCAGGTCGCTGCGTTGCTGAGCCAGAATATCTCCGGCATACGGGACGTTCTCAATCTGACGGTTACGTCGACGGCGCGGGACATGCTCTCCTTCGTCTCGCTGCTCGCAGTGATGGTCTATCAGGATTGGCTGCTGAGCATCGTCGTTTTGCTGATGGCACCAGCGCTGCTCTTCGGGCTCAGGTTTTTTTCACGTCGCCTTAAAGAGGTTGCCTTAAAAGGCATACGGCTCAACGGCATTTTTTTCGGGACCATGCAGGAGACGATCCAGGGTATTGCCGTGGTTAAGGCCTTTACGATGGAGCGCGCGCTGGAAGCCCGGGTCGAAGATGTCATCGTTGCGGTCGAAAATCGATCCAATCAACTTGCCCGCCTATCTGAACGCAACGCACCAGTAACCGAGAGCTTTGCTGGCCTCATGCTTGCGGGCGTACTTGCTTATGCCGCCTATCGCTCGATCTATTTCAATGTACCGCCCGGCGCCTTCTTCTCGTTCTTCACGGCCCTGCTGCTGCTCTACGATCCCTTGCGCCGTCTTGCGAAGCTGCAGGTGCAGATGGAGCGGGCTGCCGTCCACGCACGGATGATCTACGATCTGTTAGACATGGAACCACGTCAGCGCGACCTGCCGGATGCAAAGCCGCTGAGGCCGACGGAGGCACGGATCGAGTTCCGCGACGTCTCTTTCGCTTATGGCACCGATACCGTGTTGAACGGCGTCAGCTTCGTCGCCGAAGGCGGTAAGACGACGGCGCTCGTCGGCCCTTCCGGTGCCGGAAAATCGACGATCATGAATCTGATCCCGCGCTTCTATGACCCGAAGGGCGGCGAGATCCTGATCGACGGGCAGGACATCGCCCATGTCACCAAACAGTCCCTGCGTGAGCATCTCGCCTATGTCTCGCAGCAACCCTACCTCTTCGAAGGCTCGATCCGCAACAATATCCGATATGGCCGGCCCGATGCGACGGATGCCGAGGTCGAGGAAGCCGCACGGCTTGCCTACGCGCATGATTTCATCCTCGCGCAGCCGCAGGGTTACGATACGCCCGTCGGCGAAAACGGCGTGACTCTGTCGGGCGGCCAGCGCCAGCGCCTGTCGATTGCCCGCGCGCTAGTGCGCAACGCCCCAATCCTCTTGCTCGACGAGGCCACCTCCGCCCTCGACACCGAGTCCGAAGCTGCCGTCCAGAAGGCTCTCGACGAAGCGATGACCGGCCGCACCGTCGTCGTCATCGCCCACCGGCTTTCCACCGTCGTGCGCGCCGACAAGATCGTCGTCATGCAGCAGGGACGTGTCGTCGAAGAAGGCGATCACGAGACGCTAGCGAAGCTTAATGACGGTCTTTACGCTCGGCTTAGCCAGTTGGGATTCAGTGCTTAAAATCGTGGCGGGGAAGAACTTGGGCGGGATTTAGTGCCTTCCCCCAAACCCGTAGAGGCTTGTGCTCGGGCCTTTGGATTAAATTGGCAGCTGGAAATTTCAGCGACATCCTGAGAGAAGCGGACGGCTCACACAGCGAGTGGAAGGAGCATGTAATCGATGACTACGCCGATTTGGTCAAAAATTTCGATCATTTCCAAAGATAGCAACTTGGATTGCTCCCGCTAACCTTCGTCTACGAACGGGAGCTGCTGCGAATGATAAACGGCGAAGATGGAACATCGTGGTTGCCGCTCGTGGCGCAAGGTGTCATTGGATCACTCGGGTATACCGTGGATGCGAACTATATGACTATGGCTTTGAGGAACGATATGTTCTGCGAGTTGTTGAAGCCGACAGTCGGTTTCTTCCGTCGGATGTAACCCTCGTCCAGGACCGGTGTATTTACCGGTGGAATATTCGGGATTTAACATTATGTCCGCAGCTGCAAAAAAAACAATGATTTACCGTGTGAAGCGCGCGTTGGGCCTTGTGAAGAAAGAGGAGAGCGCGAACCATATTTACTATGAGACGGGAAAACGGACGCGGCGCGCTCATGCCACCTGGTATCGCGGTGAAACGACCAATTTCTATCCGGACAAGCAGGCGATCAAAGATCTGAGTTCTGTCGATGAATATGTTGGAAAGGGATGGTTACCAACCGCGCCCCTGATTAGCAAAGAACACTATATCACAGCCTTCGGAAGTTGCTTCGCCAGCGAGGTTACCAAATTCCTTTACAAAGAAGGCTATCAGGTATTCGGCCGCGACATGTCCCTCAATTCTTACGTCGTGAGAAGTGGGGAGGGTATCGTGAATTCGGCGGCTATCCGGCAACAGTTCGAATGGGCGTTTGAAGGAAATGCCCCTAAAATCGAGCTATGGCATGACAAGGCGGGTGTGCCGGGCGACTATTCCGAGGACGTCAGAAATTCCACGAAACAAATCTTTGAGAAGTCTGACGTTTTCATACTGACTCTGGGGCTTTCAGAAGTCTGGTACGACAAGCCCACCGGCGAGATATTCTGGCGTGCTATTCCAAAGCGCGACTTTGATCCGCAACGGCATGGATTCAGGGTGATGAGTGCGGCCGAAAACCTTGATAACCTCAGGCGTGTCTACGAGTTGATTAGAACACATCGTCCAGACGCGACCATCATCATGACGTTGTCGCCTGTGCCGCTTGCCGCTACTTTCCGACCGATTTCATGCATAACTGCCAACTCGGTGTCGAAAGCCTCCTTGCGAGTAGCCATAGACGAACTGATGCGAGAGCCTCAACCTGCAGAGGATAAAAAGTTCTTCTATTTTCCGTCCTACGAAATGATTACGTCTTTTCTCCCTGATCCGATGAAAGACGATTTTCGTCATCCGACAGATCAGTCGGTCGACTTCATCATGCGCACTTTTCAACGACATTTCCTTATTTAGCGAGTGCCGCCGCGTCCCATGATCCTTGTTGAGCTACCTGCAACGGTCCCCGGTGCGAGGTGATGCGCTCGGCAGGGTACTGGGGATGAATTGAGTTGCGATTGGATTGGGGGCGCAGCCTTCGCTTTGACAGTGGCGTTGATATCGCCGTGCTGACGCGGCTCGTTCGGGCGGTTGAGACGGCATCAAGCCCGCAGAACTCGAACAGAGCGAAGGGCGTGTTCCAGCATTGACAACGGTCTTTCGCCATGAGAGGTGCGACGCGGTATCATGCTCCAAATAATCGGAGAAGCGATTTTGGAACGCAAATTCATCGATGACTATGCACATCTTCATTCATCCGGCGTCTATGGCTTTGGGGGGAGGCACTTGCCGGAGGTTTTGCCGCATTTGATGGCGTTCAAACCTGAATCTCTGATTGATTACGGTGCTGGTCGAAGCCGCATTGCTGAACGACTCGGGAAAAAGGCCGGCATAAGGGATGTCGTAGCTTTCGATCCGGCTATTCCTGACAGGGCAACCCCGCCGAACCGCCGCTTTTCCGTTGTGGTCAGTTTCGATGTACTGGAGCATATTCCGGAAGAAGAAATGGACGCAGTTCTACGCGAAATGGCGACGCTCGCACCAAATGCATTGCATGTGATCGACACACGACCAGCAAAAGCTACCCTGTCCGATGGCCGAAATGCACATGTTTCGCAGCATGACGAAGAGTGGTGGCTTGAACGGCTAAGTCACTTTTGGCCTGGAACGGTGCCCTTCGCAATGAAACGCGGGAGAGTTGGCATCAAGACCTGGCAAAATTCTCTGCCACGCTGGAAGCACAACATGATAGTTCAGCGGGAGAAAATTGCGATGAAGCTCCGCAAGAAGATTGGAATCAACTGAGCTAACGTTCACCTCTTGCCGCCTCGGACCCTAACCATGGCCATGCGATTGGCAATTCGGCGAGGAACCCATTGATAGTCGGCTGCTCGGGTTCGCGGGCCACTTTCGCGTGTTCGGATTAAGAAGCTCAGCGCTACGTTGGTAGCAGAAGGCGGGCAGCAACGCACCAATTGCTTGCCCGCTATTGCCAGTCGAATATCATCACGAGCGACCAGTTACCGCGACCCAATCCTTCGGTGACCTCACAGAGCGCTTCCGCACGAATGCGATATGATAAAAACGCATCCTGGCCAGCCGCTTAGAGTTGCACGGAAATCAGACTCTTACTCGGATAACGTCAGGAATTTCGACGGGGATGTGCGCTTCATGGGCGGCATCGATGAAGGCTTGCCTTGCTTGCTCTTTCGACGTTCTTCCCTCCGCTACGCCGATGCATACCTCCATGGCATCGAAAAATGCCTTGCCATCAGAGACTGGCCAATACCGGAGAAGGATATCGAGGGCTTCCCGGGTATTTGTTATCGTGTAGAGCTGTCCGCTTTGCTTGCAGACGATCATTACCGGCTGAACCCACTGCGCACTGTCCATGGCTCATCCCACAACCTATCGGCAAGTTAACACTCGCTGGAATCCTGCGCAGGCGCAAGCGGATTCAGAGGTTGGATTGATTTCTCATCGATCCAGACGGCACAGAGGACGCGCGCGGATCACTTGCCGCGCTCATGCAGTGTTTCGTTCGATAAAGCCTGAGCGCAAAGCGGTTTCTGGAGCCTTTGCACGGGAAAGTTCCTGCAGGAATTGTTCCATCAGAGGAGAATCTCCAAAGCGCCGATAGTTGCGTTCGGAGGCCAGCGAGAACTCGGGTTTGGTTTGCACCAATCGCGCCATTGCAACCTGGGCTTCTGCCACATCCCCGCGACCCGCCAACAATGCGGTTCGGATCAGCAGGCAATCCGCGTCCTGCGGCGCACGGATCAGGCACTCTCCAATGACGCTGTCCGCCTCTTCCAGACGACCAGCGGCATAAAGTGCCTGGCCGTGGACATAGGTGTAGTATTCCGGCGCCATGGGGTGCAGGCGCCGCGCGCGTTCGGCATTGCTTACTGCCTCGCGGTAAGCACCGAAACGGACCTGCGCCTTTGCCAAGGCCATGAGGCTGTCAGGGTCGTTGGGGTTGAATTCCACCGCGCGGCCCGCGGCCTGCATGGCGCCGGGATAATCACCGCTGGCTGCAAGACCGAAGCTCAACACCTGGTAACCAATGGCAAGGTTGGGATCGAGACGGATCGCCTGTCGCGCCTCGCTCAAGCCCGTTTCCACATCGGCCATCGTGGCTCGACCGCTTATGCCTTGGGTCATGTCGACGATGTAGGTCATGCCGAGATGGGCTCGCGCCAACGCATACCCCGGATCCAGCTCCAACGCCCGATGATAAAGCGCTCGCGCGGCAAGAAGCGCTTCGTTGTCTTTCGAACCATGTTTGTAACGATCGCGCGCCTGGAGGACGAGATCATAGGCCTGCAGGTTTTCGGTTGGCCGTTTTGAGGCGTCGGCAACTTCAGATTCGCGAACATACGATACGAGGTGCGAAACAATCTCGGTCGTGAGTTCCGTCTGTACGGCAAAGACGTCTGCGACACGGCGATCATAGCTTTTCGACCACAGATGGGCGCCGCTGCGCGTATCAATCAGCTGCGCGACGACGCGAAGCTGATCACCCACTCGCCGCGCGCTGCCTTCCACAATATAGCCGGCATCCAACTTTTCGCCGACGTCGCGGATATCGGCCGCCTCTCCGCGCAATGCGAATGTGGAATTGCGAGCAATCACCTGAAGCTCGGGATTGCGTGCCAGTTCCGTGATGATGTCTTCCGTCAGTCCATCGGCAAAATAGTTCTGTCCCGTATCGCCACTCATATTGTCGAAGGGAAGCACGGCAACTGAGGGACGCCGATCCATATCTCCGACGCCGGTCAGCCAAGTAACCCTGTCGGCGATCGTTTCTGTCATCGCTTTCAATCCAGGAACCTGGGTTGCTGCGATGACAAGGAGGACGACGCTTAGGCCAATCGCATAGGGCACCGCCCCGCGCGACCGGTGCAGGGCGCGCGTAAGCCACCTCAATCCGCTACCGCTGGCGCCGTCTAACCTGACCGCATAGACCTCAAGTTGCTCGGGGATGTTTTTGACTTGCCGTAATCCGATTCTGTGGAAAAGGTCACTACGACCGCGGTCGGCGCTCCGTACGACCGCAGCGCTCACAAATATGCTGCCTGGCTCGGCCATGGCTTCAAGCCGCGACGCGACGTTGACGCCATCACCAAACATGTCGCCATCATCCTCGATGACATCTCCAAGATTTATACCGAGACGCAGATTGAAAGGACTTTCGGCAAAGCCGAGCTGGATGCCTATAGCCGCATCAAGCGCCTCATTCACGCTTGGAAATGCGGCAAGGAACCCGTCGCCGGCGCTCTTGAAAATCCGGCCTCCGTGGCGCTCGACCGACGGTTTGATTATATCGTCGAAAACTGAACGCAGCTCTGCATAGGTCGTTGCCTCATCATCGGCCATGAGGCGGCTATATCCGGCGATGTCGCCGGCCATGATCGCAGCGAGCTTTCTTTCCACGTTCACTCCTCGTTACTCCGGCTGAAGATTACAGCATGGGCGTGATTTCAGCCATTCACAGTTGAGTGCGCACAAGGTTTCAGCCGTGGATGCGATCTGCATGCCCTTTTGGAACAGACGCCAGTTTCTGAGCTGCGTGCGAGCGTGCCTCTGCCAAATACAGGCTGCCTTCGGGTTGGAAGTAAAGGATCAGCCCTTGCGCTTGGCGGTTCCTGAAATCCATTTTGCCTGCTGGCCGCTCAAAAGGGCGCGATAGCGTTCCTGGCTGGCGGTCAGGTGGGCGCGCATGGCGGCGCGGGCGGCTTCCGGGTCGCTTGCGGAAATCGCCTTCAGGATTGAAAGATGCTCGCGCTGCAGTCCTTCCTGATAGTTGCGCGAAAGCATGCTGTCGGTACCCCAGGGCGAAGCGACATCGCAGGGGATTGCCCGCATGCCGAGTGCATCGAGGACCTCGACATAATAGGAGTTGTTCGTGGCAGCCGCAATTGCGCGGTGGAAAGCGAAGTCGCTCTTGCCTGTTGCCTCGCCACGCTCAAGCAGCCGGTCGAATTCGAAGAAAGCTTCGTGGATCTGTGCCTCCTGGGCGCCATTGCGACGGAGCGCAGCAAGCCCCGCACTTTCGATCTCGAGCCCCATGCGCACCTCGATCACGTTAAGCGCATGGGAGATCTTGTTGCCGACGTCAAGCGTGATCGAACCGAAGGCAAGCGTCGGGTGGTCCTTGACGAAGACGCCGGCGCCTTGCCGCGCCTCGACGAGTCCATCGGCGGCAAGGGTCGCAATCGCCTCGCGAACAACGGTGCGGCTGACGCCGAAGAGCTCGCCCATCCGGCTCTCCGTCGGCAGTTTCTGGCCGGGCGCGTATTCCCCAGACAAGACCTGTGCGCGGATGGCCGAAACCACGCTTTCGGAGAGTTTCGGCCTTCGCTCGATCCTCAAATCAACCGCTGTATCGGCCGCCATGTCGCTCTCCTATTTGAACGCAGCCGGTAGCCACAGCGAAATGGCCGGGATGTAGGTGACCAGTCCGAGCACAACGATGCCTGCGCCGTAGAACGGCCAGATCGAGCGCATAGCCTCCCAGACGGAAATCTTGCCGACCGCACAAGCCACGAATTGCACCGCGCCGACTGGGGGCGTGTTCAGCCCGATGCCGAAATTCAGGATCATGATCACGCCGAAATGCACCGGATCAACGCCGTAGGCCTGCGCCACCGGCAGAAAGATCGGCGTGCAGATGATGATCGTTGGTCCCATGTCCATGAAGGTGCCGAGCACAAGCATCAAAACATTGAGCAGGAGCAGCACAGTCAGTGGATCGTCAGCCACGGCCTTCATCCAGGCAACCAGCGAGGCAGGCACCTTGAGGAAGGCCATCAGCCAGGAAAAAGCAGCCGCGGTGCCGATGATCAAAAGCACCATAGCCGTTGTGCGCACGGCGCCTTGCGTGGCGTGGACGAAGTCTTTCCAGCTCATCTGCCGGTAGACGAAGACGGTTACCAGCAGCGCGTAGAGCACAGCGATGCATGAGCTTTCCGTCGCCGTGAAGATGCCGGACCTGACCCCGCCGAAGATGATTGCGATCAAAAAAAGCCCGGGCAACGCGACAGCAAGCAGATGCGCGACCATGGTAAAGCCGGGGAACGGCTCCGTCGGATAGCCGCGCGAGCGAGCGACGATATAAGCAGTCACCATGAGTGCGACTGCAAGCAAAAGGCCGGGCAGTATGCCGGCGGTGAACAGGTCGGCGATGGATATCTTGCCGCCGGCAGAGATCGAATAGATGATCATGTTGTGGGAGGGCGGCAGAAGCAGCGCGATCAGCGCCGCCATCGAGGTGACGTTGACGGCGTAGTCCGCACCATAGCCGCGCTGCTTCATCTGCGGGATCATCAGGCCACCGACAGCTGCGGCTTCCGCCACCGCCGAACCGGAAATCCCGCCGAACAAGGTCGCAGTGACGATGTTGACCTGGCCAAGGCCGCCGCGCACGTGGCCGACGAGGGAAGCAGCAAAGGAGACGATGCGGCTCGCGATGCCACCGCGCACCATCAGGTCGCCGGCGTAGATGAAGAAGGGGATGGCAAGCAGCGAAAACACGCTCATGCCGGAATTGAGCCGCTGGAAGACGACCAGCGGCGGCAGGCCCATATAGACCACCGTGGCGAAGCTGGCGACGCCGAGGCAAAAGGCGATTGGCGTGCCTATCAGCATCAGAGTGGTGAAGACACCGAACAGAATCCAGAGTTCCATCGCGCTATACTTTCAAATTGACGTTCGGGTCGGCGTTGATGTTTTCGATCTCGACGGCGATCTCGGCCGGCAAAACCTCATCCAGCGCGTCGTCGATCGGTTCGCCGGCAAGGCGGAGCACGATGCGCTCCAGCGAGAAGATCACGGCAAGCACGCCGCCGCCGGCGAGCGGCAGATAGTCGAACGCGCCGGAAATACCCAACGACGGCAAGGTGGTGTTCCAGGTCAGGCTCATGAGCGCACCGCCGTACCAGATCATGCCGGCGCCGAAGGCGAGAATGACCACGTCGGAGATCATGCGCAGGACGCGCTTGCCGGATTTCGGCAGCACGTAGAGCAGCACGTCGAAACCAAGGTGGTTGTTCTCCCGGATGCCGACGGCAGCGCCGAGGAAGATGAACCAACTCATCAGCATGACGGAGCCCGGCTCCGTCCAACTCGGCGAATCGTTCAGCACGTAGCGGCAAAATACCTGCCAGGCGACGAAGGCCGTCATCAGCACTAGGCCGGCGCCGGCGAGCCATAAGGCGGCGTTGCTCAGGCGGGCCAGGAAGTTGACGGTGGGTGTCAGGCTATTCGACATAAAGGACCTCGTCGAATTGGGCGTTCACTCTCCCTTATCGGGAGGATCGGTGGAAATGTGCGCGAAACGGCGAATGAACCGGGGTGGGGATGACCGCCCACCCCGGTAGCTTACGTCGCCTTCCAAAAAGCGGAGGCAAGGAAGGCTACTGCACCGCCTTTACGTCCTCGACCATCTTCTTCAGCACGTCGTCTTTGACGTGCTTCTCGTAAACCGGGGCCATGGCGTCGATGAAGCCCTGCTTTTCCGGCGTGGTGATCTGCGCGCCGAGCTTTTCGACATTGGCGCGCGATTCAGAGACCTTGGCTGCCCAGAGCTCGCGCTGCTTTGCGACGCTGTCCTTGGCCGCCTGCTTGAAGATCTCCTGATCCTCCGGCGTCAGCTTGTCGAACGCGACCTTGTTCATGACGAACACCTCCGGCAGGATCGTGTGCTCGTCGAGCGAGTAGTTCTTCGCCACTTCGGCGTGCTTGGCGGTGTCGTAGCTCGGGAAGTTGTTTTCCGCGCCGTCGATGACGCCCGTTTCGATCGCCGAGTAGACTTCGCCATAAGGCATCGGCGTGGCGTTGGCGCCCAGCGCCGCCACCATGTCCACGAAGATGTCGGACTGGATAACGCGGAACTTCAGGCCTTTCATGTCGGCAACCGTGCTGATCGGCTTGGTCTTGTTGTAGAACGACCGCGCGCCGGCGTCATAATATGCCAGCACCACGAGGCCGGCCGGTTCGAACGCCTTCTTGATCTGGTCGCCGATCGCGCCGTCCATGACCTTGTGCATGTGGTCTTCTGAACGGAAGATATAGGGCAGCGCCGGAACGATGGTTTCCTTCACCGTCCCGTTGAACGGCGCCATCGAGATGCGGTTCAGCTCGATCACGCCCGAACGCACCTGCTCGATCGTGTCCTTTTCCTCGCCGAGCTGGGCGGAATGATAGACTTCGACCGAATAGCGGCCCTTTGTGCGCTCCTTCACCAGCTCGCCGAAATATTTGACGCCCTCGACGGTCGGATAGCCGTCCGGATGGGTATCGGACGATTTCAGCACCGTTTGGGCGCTGGCCGCGCTGCTCATGAACGAGGCGGCAACCATAAGACCCGCCGCCAGTTTAACTAAGTTTTTCATGCTCTCCTCCCGTTTTGCATGACGATTAATTTTTCAGACCAGGTAACGCTTTTTTGCGAGCCTAAGGCCTTCGCAAGCTTTCGTCCTCCTGCCGGGGCTCTTTCGCAACCGGACGCTGCTGGTCCGGCACGTTTGAGAAGCTTCACGAAATTAGAAAAGGGCTCATCGAGGGGATACCGACACATCTCGGGCCCCATAGGCTCACGATGGCGCGCGCTGCTTACCTCTGCATAAAGGCGCGCGCGCTGGCCTCCTGGAAAAAGAAGATTTGGATCGAAAAGCCCCCTCATTCTTGCCGCTCCTCCAACCGGCCCATTATGGCTAGAACCAGCAAGGTGTAATGTCAACATACAAAACCGACGTACTTGTATGATGAATTTCTTGGCACCGCCGCGCTGATTTCCCATCGTCAAGGCGCGGGACAAAACAGGCAGAGGAAGTTGGAGACGCGGCCATATCGAAGACATTGACAAGCAGGTGAATGCGGGCATTCCTGTATCGACCGACTGAAGGGCTGACGGAGGGACTGAGATGGCAAAATTGCGCATCGGGCTGATCGGTCTCGGCATGGCAGCAGCGCCGCATGCCAAAGGGCTGCTTGATCTTAAAGATAGGGTGGAGGTCGCTGCCGCCTTCAGCCCGACGCCTGCCAGGCGGCAAGCATTTTCAGAAACTTACGGTTTTGCGACTTGCGAGGACGCCGAGACAATATTGGCCGACCCGTCGATAGCCGCGGTCATGATCCTGACGCCGCCCAATACGCATCTTGAGCTGGTGCGGCGGGCAGCCGAAGCAAACAAGCATGTGCTTCTCGAAAAGCCGCTGGAGATCACACAGGAGCGGGCGAGGGCGCTGGTCGAGGTGACGGAGCATGCCGGCATAAAGCTTGGTATCGTGCTTCAGCATCGCTTTCGACCGGTCAGTATTGCACTTGCCGCACTGATCCATGAAGGGCGCCTCGGCGAGATCGTCAGCGCTTCGGCGCGTCTCCACAACTGGCGGCCGCAAAGCTATTATGACCAGCCGGGACGCGGCACGCGTGCTCGCGATGGCGGCGGCGTGCTTCTCACCCAGGCCATCCACACACTTGATCTTCTGGTTTCGCTCGCCGGCCTTCCAGAGGAGGTCAGAGCCTATACGACAACCAGCAAGGTGCACCGCATGGAGACGGAAGATCTGGCGATGGCGGCCATTCGCTTTACAAGCGGAGCAATAGGCACGGTCAGCGCTACCACCTGTGCCTCCCTCGGTTATCCGGACGAGATCGACGTCATCGGCACGCGCGGCATGGCCCGCCTTGACGGGCGACGTCTTGCCGCTTCCTTCCACGATGGAACCGAAATCTCAATCGAAGACGAAGCAGCCGGCGGTGCCGGCGCCGATCCTATGGCCTTCCCGCACGACCATCATCGCTCCGTGCTTGCCGATTTTCTCGATGCTATCGAGGATGGACGCGAGCCGTGCGTCAGCGGGCGCGAGGCACTGAAGGTGCACCGTCTCATCGACGCCATTCTCGCCGCCGCCCAAAGCGGCCAGCCGGAACGTCCGTAAAAAGATCCCGCGAGCAACCAAGCCGGCATCGGTAAGATCCGTCGGGGTTCTACTTGGCACGGGCTCAGGAACTATCCTTCTTCGCCGGAGTTGAGCGTGAAAAGGAGAACCGACATGCCAGCAAAATCCAAGGCACAGCAGAAGGCGGCTGGAGCAGCCCTTTCCGCAAAGCGAGGCGAAACGCCGAAAAGCGAACTCAAGGGGGCTTCCAAGCAGATGGTCAAATCCATGAGCGAGAAACAGCTCGAAGAGTTTGCCGCGACCAAGACCAAAGGAAAGCCAGAACACGCCTCCCGGAAGGGGTAGGATAACTGCGTCAAAGACGACCATCGGTCAGAACGCAATCGGTAAAAGGCTCGAACTCGCGAGCGCTATGAAACTGGTGCCGTGACTGCCGTTGTCTCTGGC
>NZ_JABEPH010000227.1:0-9769 GCF_013004495.1 Rhizobium sp. SEMIA 4085 | reverse complement strand
ATGCTGCAGCGTTCGCTCGGGCCGCTGACCATGCTTGAAATCGATGTGCTGCCGGGCGCTCCAACAATTGCCACCGATCCCAACCAGCTCGAAACAGCAATCCTCAATCTGATTGTGAACGCGCGTGATGCCATGCCGCGCGGAGGGAAAATCACAGTGAGAGCGCAGGAACGGACGGTAGGCCAAAGGGACGGGATCCTTCCGCCCGGTGCGTATCTATGTCTTTCGGTCATCGACGGCGGAGAGGGCATGGACGAAGAGACACTTGAACAGGCGACGACACCCTTCTTCACGACGAAGGGTGTCGGGAAAGGCACCGGTCTCGGATTGCCGATGGTTCAAGGGCTCGCTGCGCAGTCAGGCGGCCGGCTCGTCTTGAAGAGCCGCCTCGGTGAAGGCACGGTCGCCGAGCTTTGGTTCCCTGCGGTCCAGGCGCAGGATGACGCACCGGTAGAGCTCCCGGAAACAGCGGCCGATCATCCCGGCCTTTTGCGCTCGCTGCGCATCCTGGCCGTCGACGACGACAGTCTCGTGCTCATGAACACGGTTTTGATGCTTGAGGACCTCGGCTACGACGTCATCGAGGCGGCATCGGCCGCCGATGCGCTGGCCATCCTTTCCAGCGAACAGGTCGACCTTGTCATCTCCGACCATGCCATGCCGCGGATGACGGGTGCAGAGCTTGCGGAGGTGATCCGCCGTGATCGGCCGCACATGCCGATCATCCTTGCCACGGGCTATGCCGACATTCCGCCCGGCGGCGGCCTCATCGACCTGCCGCGTCTCGGAAAGCCCTTCTCGCAGGTACAGCTTGCCGAGGCAATCAGCCGGACGATTGCCACGGCCAGTGCGTCCGAACCTCGCTTCGGATCACGAATCCCAGCAGGCCCGCCACCATCAGCGCCAAGCCAAACCATGTGATCGCATAGACGAGGTGGTTGTTCGCAAAGACGATGCGCGTCAGTCCGCCGATCGGCAGACCACCGGGATTGGGAGTGTTGTCGGCATCGATGAAATACTCGGCAGCGTCGGCCACGTGCTTTTCCGCCGCGATTGCAGCTACATCGCGGGAGTACCAGCGGCCCGAGGCCGGGTCGTTCGATTGTAGCAACGAACCCTTCGGTTCCGTGATCCGCATCAGCCCTGTGATCGTGACCTGACCGGAGAGTTGGCCGGACGGCCGGGTTTGCGGATCGCGCCTGGCGGTCGGCACGAAGCCGCGGTTGATCAAGACCGTCTGGCCCTCACGAAGCGATAGCGGTGTCATCACCCAAAAGCCTGTACCCAGCTCGGTTGAGGCATAGACCAGCGTCTCCTTGCTGTTCTGCAATGTGCCGGTGGCCGTCACACGGCGGTATTCGTCGTCTGCAGCATGGACTGCCCTTCCTGTCGGGGCCGGGGCCGGCTCGGCGTGGACCCGTTGATCGATCCGAGCAATGAGGTCACGTTTCCAGGACAGCCGCTCCACCTGCCAGAGGCCGAGAGCCACGAAACCTGCCATCGAAAGAAGCATCAAGCTGCACAGCATTGCCAGCCGGATTGATGGTCGGCGGCGTTCTTTCGGCAAGGGAAAGCTGTCTGGCATGGCGGAAAACCTGCACGGGCGGCCTTGCCGTCGCGCGCTCGACACCCCTAGGGCATGTTCTTCATCATTTCAGGGCTCATCGGCATCATATTGGTATTCAGATGATGCATGACCCAAAGCGAGCCGGAAAGCGCGATCGCCACGATCACGATCGTGAAGATCAGCGCCATCATCGTCCAGCCGCCTTCCGAGCGGGTGTTCATATGCAGGAAGCAGATCATGTGAACGACGATCTGGATAGCGCCGAGCGCCATCACAAGAAAAGCAGTCACTCCCGGGCTCTCGAAGACACCGGCCATGACAAGCCAGAAGGGAATAGCGGTCAAGATGACCGAGAGGACGAAACCGATCGTATAGCTCTTCATCGAGCCGTGGCCTGCCCCGTGTCCGTGGCTATGGCCATGATGGGCTTCGTGTGCGTCCTCATGTGCGGGTGCTTGCGAACTCATCCGAGAACTCCCATCAGGTAGACGAAGGAAAAGACGCCGATCCAGACGACGTCGAGGAAGTGCCAGAACATCGAGAGGCACATGAGGCGGCGCCGGTTGGCCTCCATCAGGCCATACATCGAAACCTGCACCATCAGCGTTGCCATCCAGATGATGCCGGACGTGACGTGCAGCCCATGGGTTCCAACCAGCGTAAAGAAGGCCGAAAGGAAAGCGCTGCGCGATGGACCTGCACCCTCGTGGATCAAATGAATGAACTCATAAAGTTCAAGCCCGATGAACGCCGCGCCGAACAGGCCGGTCACCCCCAGCCACATCAGCGTGCCCGATTTGCTATTCTTTTCCATCTGGAGCATGGCGAAGCCGTAGGTGATGGAAGAAAAGAGCAGCATCGACGTGTTGACTGCCACGAGCGGCAGATCGAACAGGTCCTTCGGCGAAGGCCCTGCCGCATAATTGCGGCCAACAACGCCATAGGTCGCAAACAGCACCGCAAAGATCAGGCAGTCGCTCATGAGGTAGAGCCAGAAGCCGAGATTCGTGCTGCCTTCGGGATGATGTTCTTCGGTCAGATAGAACTCAGGCTTTTCGGCCGTGTCGATAGTATGGTTGCTCATGGTCATTACACCTGTGTCGCAAGCAATTCGGTCCTCTTGCCTTCCGTTTTGCTGACTTCTTCGGCCGGGATATAGAAGTCGCGCCTATAGTTGAAGGTATGGACGATGGTGACGACGAGCAGCGCCGCGGCGGAGGCCACGACGAGCCACCACATGTACCAGATCAGTCCGAAGGCAAGTGCCACGCTGATGGCGGAAAGGATTGCCCCGGTGCCGGTGTTCTTCGGCATGTGGATCGGCTTGAAGCCTTCGAGGGGGCGTTCGTAACCGCGGTTCTTCATGTCGTACCAACTGTCATGGTCGTGCACCACAGGGGTGAAGGCGAAGTTGTAGTCGGGCGGCGGCGACGACGTCGACCACTCAAGCGTGCGGGCATCCCATGGATCGCCTGTATGGTCGGCAAGTTCCTCGCGTCTCATGAAACTGACGACAAGCTGGACGAGGAACGACAATATGCCGAGCGCGATCAGGAAAGCACCGAAGGCTGCGATGATGAACCAGATCTGCAGCGACGGGTCCTCGAACTGCGACACGCGGCGGGTGACGCCCATCAGGCCGAGCACGTAGAGCGGCATGAAGGCGAAATAGAAGCCGGTCAGCCAGAACCAGAAGCTCATCTTTCCCCAGAAAGGATCGAGCTTGAAGCCGAAGGCCTTCGGGAACCAGTAGTTGACGCCTGCAAGCAGGCCGAACAGCACGCCACCGATGATTACATTGTGGAAATGGGCGATCAAAAACAGCGAGTTGTGCAGCACGAAGTCTGCAGGCGGAACGGCAAGCAGCACCCCGGTCATTCCGCCGATGACGAAGGTCACCATGAAGCCGACGGTCCAAAGCATCGGCACTTCATAACGGATGCGGCCGCGATACATGGTGAAGAGCCAGTTGAACATCTTCGCTCCCGTGGGGATCGAGATGATCATGGTCGTGATTCCGAAGAAGGAGTTGACGCTGGCGCCGGAACCCATGGTGAAGAAGTGATGGAGCCAGACGATGTAGGAAAGAATGGTGATGACCACTGTCGCATAGACCATCGAGGCGTAGCCGAACAGGCGCTTGCCGCAGAAGGTCGCGACCACTTCCGAGAAGATGCCGAAGGCCGGCAGAACGAGGATATAGACCTCCGGATGGCCCCAGATCCAGATGAGGTTGACATACATCATCGGATTGCCGCCGAGGTCGTTGGTGAAGAAGTTCATGCCGGCGTAGCGGTCGAGCGACAGCAGCGCAAGCGTCGCCGTCAGGATCGGAAAGGTGGCGACGATCAAGACGTTGGTGCAAAGCGAGGTCCAGGTGAAGACGGGCAGCTTCATCATGGTCATGCCAGGCGCGCGCATCTTGACGATGGTGGCGATCAGGTTGATGCCCGACAGTGTCGTCCCAACACCTGCAACCTGCAGGCCCCAGATGTAGTAGTCGACGCCGACCCCCGGACTGTAGTCGGCGCCGGAAAGCGGTGGATAGGCAAGCCAGCCGGTGCGCGCGAACTCGCCGATGAAGAGCGACAGCATGATGATGATGGCGCCGGCCGTCGTCATCCAGAAGGAGAAGTTGTTGAGAAAGGGAAAGGAGACGTCACGAGCACCGATCTGCATCGGTACCACGAAGTTCATGAGGCCCGTGACGAAGGGCATGGCCACAAAGAAGATCATGATAACGCCGTGGGCGGTAAAGACCTGGTCGTAGTGGTGCGGCGGCAGATAGCCTTCCGATCCGTTGAAGGCGATCGCTTGCTGGATCCGCATCATGATCGCGTCCGAGAAGCCGCGCAGCAGCATGATGACGGCGAGGATCACGTACATGATCCCGATTTTCTTGTGATCGACGCTGGTGATCCAGTCGCGCCACAACGGGCCCCAAAATCTATAATAGGTAATGAGGCCGACCACGGCGAGACCGCCGATGACCACGCCTATGAAGGTCGCGACGAGGATCGGCTCGTGGTAGGGGATCGCCTCAAGGGTCAACCGGCCGAAGATGAACTTCAGGAGGTCAGGATTGGAAAACATGGATTAACCCGTTCATTGGTGTCTTAGCGACGCAAAGCGCCAGGTTTTAATGGTTGCTGCCCGGTTGAGCCGGACTGCCGCTGCCGTGATCCATGCCGGGCATGGAATGACCGTCATGCGGCATCCCGGGCATGGTCTGCCCGCCCTGCTGCGGCTGGGCGTCAGGCTGCCGGGTGTTGCTGTCGGTGCCCTCGGGCTCTTGCCCGCTGCGTGCCGGCGTGCCGGTTGCAGGGAAGGTCGGGGCATTGGTGCGCTCGCCCTGTTCGGCATGGCGGTTGTCATATTCAAGCCGCTCCCGGTTTTCGGCGCTCTCCTTGCCTGCGCCGCCCATCATGTCGATGTGCATCATCTCGTTCATGCACATCTTACCGGGTGTCGCGCACATGTTGAGGATGGCCTCGAAGAGGCCGGCCTCGGCGCTGGCGTAGTAGCGCACGGGCTCTCGTTCGCTCGGCCTTTCGAGTTTCAGGTAGGCATCGCGGTTAAGCGCCGTACCTTGCGCTTTGACACGGGCGATCCAATCGTCGAAGCCCTGCTGGTTTAGACCGTGAAACTTGAAGCGCATGTGCGAGAAGCCGTCGCCGCTGTAATTGGCAGAAAAGCCTTCGTACTCGCCTTGCTTGTTGATGACGGCGTGCAACTTCGTCTGCATGCCGGGCATGGCGTAGATCTGGCCGGCGAGCGCCGGAATGTAAAAGGAGTTCATCACCGAAGACGCGGTGATCTTGAAATTGATCGGAACGTCGACCGGGGCTGCCAGTTCGTTGACGGTCGCAATGCCGAGGTCAGGATAAAAGAACAGCCATTTCCAATCGAGCGCCACGACTTCGACGTTGAGCGGCTTCGCACCAGCAGGAATCGCGCGTTCTGCATCCAGCCGGTCAAGCGCGCGGTAGGGGTCGAGCTTGTGTGTGCTGATCCAAGTGATGGCGCCGAGCGCAATGATGATGGCAAGCGGCGCTGACCAGATCACGACTTCAAGACGGGTGGAGTGATGCCATTCCGGATCATAGGTCGCCGCTGTGTTCGAGCGCCTGTATCGCCAGGCGAAGAACAGCGTGAGGAACAAGACCGGCACGATGATCAAAAGCATCAAGAAGGTCGAGACCAGAATTAGGTCTGCCTGTTGATTGGCGATATCGCCCGACGGCGACATCACCACCAGATTGCACCCTGCCAGCATGAATAGCGGCAACATGGATAGAAGGCGGGAAAACTTCATCAGTTTTTGCACGTCTCTAAGCTCTTGTTGTTTCGTCCGAACCGCGACTAAAGCACGAAACGGCATGGTGACATGAGGTGTTTGGTCGCAGTGCAGCAAATATGCCGCAATGCCGCAGAATGTCTTCACGGCCTTCTGAAAAATCCTGAAAGTCAAGAAGGATTGTGCCGGCATCAAATGTTTTTCCGGCCTATATATCCGCAAATGCGCAGTTGGCCAGTTTCGCGAGCCGTCCCGTCCGCTTTTTGCGATGTACATGTCATTTTGAGAATGGATGATGAACTATTTGCGCCGTCCGGACTTGATAACCCGGCGGGTTTGATCAAGATCGTCTTGAGGCGCTTCGTAAAAGCACCTCAACGAGGGAGGCGTTAAATGGCTGAAACACAGGTACACTACGGACCGTCATCGCGCACGCTGGAACACGACGCACGTAGAATTCACGATGACAAGCCGGTCTCGCCGGGCAGCATCGCGATCGGTGTCGTCATCGGACGCATGTCGGAATTTTTCGATTTCTTCGTTTACGGCCTGGCCTCGGTTCTCGTCTTTCCGCAGCTTGTCTTTCCCTTCGCGCCGGACCGGCTGACGGCGACGCTTTATTCTTTCGCGATCTTTTCGCTGGCGTTCCTTGCCCGCCCTGTCGGCTCCGTTGTGTTCATGACCATCGACCGGCTCTACGGCCGCGGCACAAAGCTGACGATTGCCCTCTTCCTGCTCGGTGGCTCGACGGCCTCGATTGCCTTCCTGCCCGGCTACAACGTCATCGGCTACTGGTCGATCGCCTTGCTTGCGCTTTTCCGCCTTGGACAAGGCTTTGCCCTCGGAGGCGCATGGGACGGGCTTGCTTCGTTGCTGGCGCTGAATGCGCCGGAGCGGCACCGCGGCTGGTATGCGATGATCCCGCAGCTTGGTGCGCCGATCGGTTTTGCGTTGGCGAGCACTCTGTTCGGCTTCTTCATCGCCAATCTTTCAAACGATGATTTCCTCTCCTGGGGCTGGCGCTACCCGTTCTTCGTCGCGTTCGCCATTAACGTCGTGGCCCTCTTTGCTCGCCTGCGTCTCGTCATGACGAAAGAATTCGGCACGCTTCTGGAGCAGCATGAACTGGAAGCGGCGCCAATTGTCGATGTCCTTCGCATCCACGGTCGCGATATCCTGATCGGCGCCTTCGTCCCTCTCGCAAGCTTTGCAATGTTCCATCTCGTCACCATTTTTCCGCTTGGTTGGATGAGCCTTTACGGCAGCCAACCGCTCGGCACTTTCATGGTTGTGCAGATCATCGGCGCCGCGGTCGGCATCGTCGCCATCATCGCCTCTGGCCTGATCGCCGATCGCATCGGCCGCCGAGGTCAGCTTGCCGTCTGTGCCGTGCTGATCGCGATCTTCTCCTTTATCGGCCCGATGCTCATTGCCGCCGGTGACACCGGCCAGGACGCTTTCGTCATCATCGGCTTCGGCGTGCTTGGCCTTTCGTTCGGTCAGGCTACCGGTTCGATCTCTTCGCGGTTCGGCCGCGGCTATCGCTATACGGGCGCAGCCTTCACGTCGGATCTCGCCTGGTTGGTGGGTGCGGGTTTTGCGCCGCTCGTTGCACTTGGTCTGTCCAGCCGCTTTGGCCTGCCTTTTGTCGGCTATTACCTGCTTTCGGGCGCCATCTGCACGCTTGCCGCACTTGCTTTCAGCAAGGCGCTGGAGCAGCGCGAGTAGCGACCACTGAAGCATGAAGCCTGCCGACCGCGGTGAACTGACCCCCGTTGGACAACAGCCTGCGGGGGGTTTTCATGTCCGGAACTTGCCGAAGATTACTGAAGCGCCGCCTGCGGCTGCTTTGCAGCGCGTGCGGCCGTCAATTCCGCCGTCGTATGGTTCAGGCGGTCGGCAAGGACGCGCATGATCTCGACGGCAATTTCGGGAAAATCGCTGAGAAGCTTCAGGAAATGCTCTTTGCTGATGCGCAGCACTTCCAGTGGAGAGGTAGCACGGACAGTCGCGGTGCGCGACACGTCACAGAGGATGGCAATTTCGCCGACGATGGAATTAACCTCGACGTCGGCGACTTTTATGTCGCCTGCAGGCGAATTCACGAGAATATCGGCTGTGCCGGAAAGCACCACATAGGCCGCGTCGCCCGGATCGCCCTGGTGGAAGAGATCCTGACCGGCCTTGTAGCTCATCCGATCGGAGGTGAAGGCCAAAAGCTTGAGTTTCGCCGGGGCGATCCTTGCGAAGATCGGCACCCGCCGCAGCATTTCGACTTCATCTCTCAACAGCATGAGCGTCTCACCCCCTGCCGCTTCTCCTCGCCGAAGGAGAACGCGCTTTAAAAAACTCTACTGGCATTCCCTCGCAAGAATGCCGTCTCAGCCGCCGCAATAGAATATTACGATAACAGTTCCTTGAACATCCCGTTTTTCTCGGAAAGTTCGGGATAGTTCCCCGCTTCAACTAAATCTCCGCGATTAAAAAGTAGAATCCTGTCGAAGATTTCTGCAAGTTTTGCGTTTGAAAGCACCCAGATGATCGCTGGGCGTTTACCCTCCTCGTGCAGGTCTTGGACGACGTTGCGGATGATCTGATCCTGCACACGCTGATCGAGCGCGGGAAGCGGCCGGTTGAAGATGAAATAATCCGAACGCTTCAAAAGCGCGCGGGCGAGGTTGAGTTTCTGGCGCTGAACCATCGTCAATCGCTTGCCGCCGGAACCGACGTCAAATTCAAGGCCGATCGACAACACGTCGTCGTAAAGATCAAGAGCATCGAAGAGTTCGCTCATGATGGTGCGAATACGATCGGAAGCGTCCGCCTGCTGATAGGCGATACGGCCGAACAGCACGTTGTCCATCAGCGTTGCGGAGGAGGTGAAGCGCTCGGGATCGTACCGCTCGATGAGAACGGCAAGATCATCCGGTATATGCTCGTGAAACTGCTTGCGGGCGCTCACGATCTTGGCCATCAGTTCATCGCTCAGCAAGCCGAAGCGATGGCGCGGCTCGATATAGGCAAAGCTCAGCCGGATGATCATCGAGCGCTCATCGATGCTCGCATCCTCGAACCGGCGGCTCTGCAATTTCTGCAGCAAGGCCTGATAGGTCGGAATATCATCCGCCGTCATGAAGGTCAGCTGCTGGAAAAAAGGGTGGTCGGGCGGCAGATCGTGGAAGAGTTCGACGGCGTTTTCGGCGATTTCCAGGCCCATCGCATAGAGGTCGTTGCTGAGGCCGGTATCGCGGAAAAGCTGCTGGAAATAGGGGTGAGCCGCAAGCTTGCGGTTGTTCATCATCGGTCGCTTCATCGTGCCGAAGAGCAGGTTTTCGCCGACCGTTGCCTGGGAATTGTAATTATCAAAATCAAAAGGCACGACGATGGCATCGAGGCTCTCGTCCTTCATACGCTCTCGCAGCGACTGACGCAGATCCACGATGCGTCCCGCAAGCGCCACATGCACTGTTGTATCAACCGTCGAGCGGAGGGCAAGGTCGAGGATGTCCTGCGAAATCAACACGGCATCGAGCACCGGTCGGATCGCCGTCAGCAGATCGTCCGGTCCGGTTGCCCCGGCGGCGTTGTAATCGACCCAGTCGCTGTTGAGATCAAGCGTCGGGTTGCCGGCCTTCAGCGCCTCGGCGGCATGCCATTTGAACTCTTGTGCTGCCTCGTCCTCGTAGTTGGGATCGGTCAGCGGTGCATGCTTGAGACCGTAAAGCAGGTTGTCGCGCAGCGTGCCGTGAAAAAAATAGCTATCGGAGGAAGCGTAGGAAATGCGACGGCCGGTAATCGATTCCGGCAGTTCCAGAAGGTCGCGGCCGTCGATACTGATACGGCCTGAGTCCGGCCAGACGATGCGGCCGAGCGCTTCGGCGAAAGCCTCCGCACCACTGCCGTTC
>NZ_JABEPH010000226.1:0-9779 GCF_013004495.1 Rhizobium sp. SEMIA 4085 | reverse complement strand
TGATCAGGAGGAACACGGCATCGGGGAGGCGAGGGTGCCCCGGGGGCCCGGAATTGTGTAAAAGAGACCGCTTCGCACCCGTCGTCACCCCGCCACATGCGACGATCCTTGCGGTCGGAGCCGGCGAGCAGCGTGTCATTGTCAAGAAGGGCGAAATGGCGATCGCGACGGTGATGAGCATCACGCTTTCGACCGACCACCGTTGCGTCGACGGTGCGCTCGGCGCCGAGTTGCTGCAGGCCTTCAAGGGCTATATCGAAAACCCGATGAGCATGCTTGTCTGATCATTGAGCGGAGACGGAAATGACGAAGACCGTTCTTTGCTATGGCGACTCGCTCACCTGGGGCTACGATCCGGTTTCGCTGAGGCGGCATGCCTATGAGGACCGCTGGCCGAGCGTGCTGCAGGCAGCGCTTGGCGCTGCGGCGCATGTCATTCCCGAAGGCATGAACGGCCGGACGACCGCTTTCGACGACCATCTCGCCGATTGCGACCGCAACGGTGCGCGCGTCCTGCCGACGATCCTGCAGACGCATGCGCCGCTTGATCTCGTCATCATCATGCTCGGAACCAACGACATGAAGTCGGTCGTGGCGGGATCGGCTTTTGCCGCCTGCCAGGGCATCGGCCGCCTGGTGCGGCTGATCCGCAATCATGCCTGGCCCTTCGAGTTCGATGGGCCGGACATCCTAATCATAGCACCGCCGGCGATCTGCGCGACAGGGAATGTGCCTTTTGCCGCTTCGTTCCCGGGCGGTATCGAGGAATCGGCAAAACTTGCAACGCTTTATCGTGACCTTGCCGACGAACTCGGTTGCGGATTCTTCGACGGCAACTCAGTCGCGAAGACGACACCGGTCGACGGCATCCATCTCGATGCGGAAAATACCCGCGCTCTCGGGCGCGGGCTAGAATCAATTGTACGGATGATGCTGGGGCTCTGACCATGGCCGCTTTCGCCGCGCTGCGGCCGGCAGAACGGCGGGACGCGGCAGAGCTGGCCATCCTCGTGGACATCGGCTCGCACGGCTTTGCTTCCTGGCTTTGGTTCGCGGAGGTGGCGGGCAGCAGCGCCGACACGCCGCTGGAGTGGGGCCGGATGAAGATGAGCCGCGATGGCGGATGGGGGAATTGGCAGAACGCGGTGATTGCCGAGGCTTATGGTGAGATCGCCGGAACGGCGGTGGGCTATGCGCTTGGCGAAGAGATCAGAGCGATCGCGGCGGATCGTCGTGCGCTGGAGCCGGTAATAGCGCTACAGAAGCAGGCGGCCGGAAACTGGTTCATCGGCACGCTGGCCGTCTATCGCCATCTGCGCGGCATCGGCATCGGAAAGCGATTGCTGGGGGACCAGATCGAGAAGGCGGGAGAGCGGGCTGTCAGCCTGATCACCGCAAGTGATAATGAGGCAGCGCTCGCGCTGTACGAGAAGAATGGATTTTCGCAAGCCGCCCGCGCTGAGGCCGTGGCGCTTTTCGAAAACAGCAGGAAACACGAGTGGGTGCTTCTGACCCGCCTCGCCGGATAAAAAAGGCAGGAAAACATGGCTGAGAATTACGACGTCATCATCATCGGCTCCGGCCCGGGCGGCTATGTCGCGGCCGTGCGTGCCGGCCAGCTCGGTCTGAAGACCGCGATCGTCGAACGCGAGCACCTTGGAGGCATCTGCCTGAACTGGGGCTGCATCCCGACCAAGGCGTTGCTGCGCTCCGCCGAAATTCTCGACCATTCCACTCATTTGAAGGATTACGGCCTCGTTCTCGAAGGCAAGGTCAGTGCCGATGTGAAGGCCGTTGTTGCCCGTTCGCGCGGCGTTTCCGCACGCCTCAACAGCGGCGTCGGCTTCCTGATGAAGAAAAACAAGGTGGATGTGATCTGGGGCGAAGCCAAGATCACCAAACCCGGCGAGATCGTCGTCTCCAAGACTTCCAAGCCGGTTGTTGAGCCGCAGCATCCGTTGCCGAAGAACATCAAGAGCCAGGAAGGTACTTACACCGCCAAGCATATCATTATTGCGACCGGCGCCCGCCCGCGCGCTCTGCCGGGCATCGAGCCGGACGGCAAGCTGATCTGGACCTATTTCGAGGCGCTGAAGCCGGATGTCCTGCCGAAGTCCTTGATCGTCATGGGCTCGGGCGCCATCGGCATCGAATTTGCGAGCTTCTACCGCTCGATGGGTGTCGATGTGACCGTCGTCGAAGTCCTGCCGACGATCATGCCGGTCGAGGATGCGGAAGTGACCGCCATGGCCCGCAAGCAGCTGGAAAAGCGCGGCATGAAGATCTTCACGAGCGCCAAGGTGGCGAAGGTCGAGAAGGGCGCCGGCAGCATCACCGCCCATGTCGAGACGGCTGATGGCAAGATCCAGCAGATCACCGCGGACCGTATGATCTCGGCCGTCGGCGTGCAGGGCAATATCGAGAACCTCGGTCTCGAAACACTCGGCGTGAAGACGGATCGCGGCTGCGTGGTAGTTGACGGCTATGGCAAGACCAGTGTTCCCGGCATCTACGCGATCGGCGATGTCGCCGGCCCGCCGATGCTGGCCCACAAGGCCGAACATGAAGGCGTTGTCTGCGTTGAAAAGCTCGCCGGCCTGCCGAATGTTCATCCGACCGACAAAGGCAAGGTTCCGGGCTGCACCTATTGCCAGCCGCAGGTTGCCTCTGTTGGTCTGACGGAAGCAAAGGCCAAGGAACTGGGCCGCGACATCCGCGTCGGTCGTTTCTCGTTCGCCGCAAACGGCAAGGCGATCGCGCTCGGCGAGGACCAGGGCCTCTGCAAGGTGATTTTCGACAAGAAGACCGGCGAACTCCTCGGAGCGCATATGGTTGGCGCTGAGGTAACCGAGCTGATCCAGGGCTTCGTCGTCGCGATGAATCTCGAGACGACCGAGGAAGAACTGATGCACACGATCTTCCCGCACCCGACCGTCTCCGAATCGATGAAGGAAGCCGTGCTGGACGCTTACGGCCGGGTGTTGAACGCTTGATAATTTCCCTTTTCACCCTCTATCCGAGGTAGAAAAAACGAAAGGAAATCATCATGTCTATGGAGACGCAGGCATGGCTTGTCTTCCTGCTGATCGGCCTCGTTGCGGGCTTCCTCGCGAGCTTGGTGGTCGGCGGAGGCGGATTGGTGCGCTGCCTGCTCAGCGGCATCATCGGCGCGTTCGTGGGCGGGTTTCTGTTCAATGCGCTGGGTATATCGCTCGGCATTGAAAATGCGTTGGTCGTGCAGATCATTCACGCCACAGTCGGCGCCATTGTCGTGGTGTTGATTGCAAGGGCGATAGCTTAGGGAAAACGATAATCATGGAAGGCGTCGGCTGGATAGCGGCAATCATCATCGGCGGTTTTGCGGGCTGGCTCGCCGGCAAGCTGATGGAAGCGCGATATGGCATTGTGCTGAACATCGTGCTCGGCATCGTCGGTTCGGTGGTCGCGACTGCCATCCTGGCGCAGTTCCACGTCGAGGTGGCCGCAGGACGGCTCGGCTACTTCGTCACCGGTTTCCTCGGCGCCTGCCTGCTGATATTCATCGCCCGGCTCGTGCGGCGATAATGCGCATCACGACACGAATTGTAAGGTTCGAGCAAAACGCTTATGTGCAGACAGGTGACGGAGCCGCATGGGGCGGCGGAAAGTTGATACTGCAATGGTAACCATTCTCGACACGGTCAATCCCGACGCCAAGCGCGTGCGGCATCCGGAAAAGGCTAACCGCCCCGATACGGAAGTCATGCGCAAGCCGGACTGGATCCGCGTCAAGGCCCCGACCTCGAAGGGCTATGCCGAAACGCGCGCGATCGTGAAGGAAAACAAGCTCGTCACCGTCTGCGAAGAAGCCGGATGTCCGAATATCGGCGAGTGCTGGGACAAGAAGCACGCGACCTTCATGATCATGGGCGAGATCTGTACCCGTGCCTGCGCCTTCTGCAACGTCTCAACAGGCAAGCCGAACGCGCTCGACATGGCGGAGCCTGAGAACGTCGCCAAGGCCGTCAAGGAGATGGGCCTTTCCCACGTCGTCATCACCTCGGTCGACCGCGACGATCTGGAAGACGGCGGTGCTGAGCATTTCGAGAGGGTGATCTGGGCGATCCGCGCAGCGTCGCCGGCAACCACGATCGAAATCCTGACGCCGGACTTCCTGCGCAAGCCGGGCGCCCTGGAGCGCGTCGTCGCCGCCAAGCCGGATGTCTTCAACCACAATCTGGAAACCGTGCCGTCGAACTACCTGACGGTCCGTCCAGGCGCCCGCTATTTCCACTCCATTCGCCTGCTGCAGCGCGTGAAGGAACTGGACCCGACGATGTTCACCAAGTCCGGCATCATGGTTGGCCTTGGCGAAGAGCGTAACGAAGTGCTCCAATTGATGGACGACCTGCGCACCGCCGACGTCGACTTCCTGACGATCGGCCAGTACCTGCAGCCGACCCGCAAGCACCACAAGATCGAGAAGTTCGTGACGCCGGATGAATTCAAGTCGTACGAAACCGTCGCCTACACCAAGGGCTTCCTAATGGTGGCATCGAGCCCGCTCACCCGCTCTTCGCACCACGCCGGCGACGATTTCACCCGATTGAGGGCAGCACGCGAAAAGAAGCTGCTGACGGCGGCGGAATAATCAACGAAGGCTTGCATTTTCTGAAAGCCGCGGCGATCCTCCCGCGGCTTTTTTGTTGGAGGATGCCATGGCCTGGTTGAGCGATGTCAGGGATGCCGCCCACCGGCTCAAGACGGCTGATCGCGTACTCGTCATCGGCTGCTCCGGCGGCGGCAAGACCACGCTTGCGCGGACGATCGCAACGCGCTTCCGCCTGCCCTTCATTTCCATGGATCGCGAGTTCTTCTGGCTGCCGGGCTGGGTCGCACGCGCACGCCCGCAGCAGCGGGCGTTGATAGCCGAACGGATCAAGCGAGATCGCTGGATTATGGACGGAACCAACACGTCGAGCTTTGATCTCCGGCTGCCGCGGGCCGATATCGTCCTGTGGGTCCGCATGCCGCGTCTGATATGCGTTTGGGGCGCGGTCAGCCGCTGGCTGAAGTGGATTGGACGTACACGGCCGGAAATGACGCCGGGCTGTCCGGAGAAGGTCGATCTCGAATTCCTGCGCTACATCTGGAATTTCGAGAAGAAGCATTCGCCCATGGTTCTCGCCGCCATGGCCGCCCACGGCCCCGATGTCCCGGTTCTCCAGCTAAAATCACGCCATCAGATGCGCGAGCTTCTTGATCTTCTCGGTTCCCCCGCTTAACTGCCGATCATGCCGCAATTCGAAACGCATCACCGCGTCCCGCACTCCGCTGATCAGATGTTCGACCTCGTGGCCGACGTGGAACGCTATCCCGAATTCCTGCCGCTCTGCGAAGCCTTGAGCATCCGCAGCTGCAAGGAGCGCGACGGCAAGATCTTGCTGATTGCCGACATGACCGTCGGCTACAAGGCGATACGCGAGACCTTCACGACGCAGGTGCTGCTCAACAAGGCGGAGCGCTTCATCGACGTCAAATACATCGACGGGCCGTTCCGGTATCTCGACAATCGCTGGCGCTTTGAGGAGGCCGTCGGTGACGGCTGTACCATCCATTTCTTCATCGACTACGAGTTCAAGAGTCGCATCCTCGGTGCGCTGATGGGCTCGATGTTCGACCGCGCCTTCCGCATGTTTTCCGAGGCCTTCGAAAAGAGGGCGGAAGCGGTCTACCGATAGCCGCCAGACGGCCGTGTCCTGGAAGTCCTTACCGATCGAAGAAGTGATAGAAGTACCGATTTGCCGGATAGGCATATGCCCCCCGATCAATAAAGTTGCGCCGCGACAGGCAACTTCTCAGGGCCGCGTTGTAAACGAGGCTGTACGGGTTGGGCGACCCTCTTGGCCAGGACATCGCCTCGTACCGGCAATATCCAAGCGCACGGTCGTATTTCGCTAGCAAGACAGGGTCGGAATCGACGCGGATTCCATGATATGTCTGATAGTTTGACGGGGCCTCGGCAGCCGATACGCAGCCCAGGCTCAAAGCAACTCCCATTGCGGCCAGATATCTCATCGACGTAACCCTTTGCGGAATGAAATCCGGCATAGGAACGGGCGCCAGTGCTCTTTGTTCCAAGCGCGGGATTATGCCCGGTTTTCCCGGAGTTCGATCAGCATTTCCAGCGCGGTCTGTACGGTTGCACGACGCACCTTGTCGCGGCCGATATCGCCATAGAGCATCTTGCGGCGGATGAGGGCGCCGGTGCGCGATTTCGCCGCCAGATGAACCAATCCGACCGGCTTTTGCGGCGAGCCCCCGCTCGGCCCGGCAATCCCTGTCACGGCGACCGCAACGTCGGCGCGGGAGCGGAAAAGGGCGCCGTGCGCCATCTGCAGCGCTGTCTCCGCGGAAACGGCGCCGAAGCTTTCGAGTGTACCTTCCTGAACGCCGAGCATCTCGATCTTGGCGGTATTGGTATATGTGACAAAACCGCGATCGACGACTGCCGAGGAGCCGGAGATTTCGGTGAGCGCGCCGGCAATCAGCCCCCCGGTGCAGGATTCAGCAGTTGAGATCGTATTCTTTGCCGTCGTGAAATCGCGCACGATGATCTCCGCGAGCGAGAGAATGTCGGCGGTGAACATATTTACCCCTTTGCTCGGCGGTAGACGACGGTCGCGGTTGCGATCGCCGCAATGCCCTCGCGGCGGCCGACAAAGCCGATCGTCTCGTTCGTCGTGGCCTTCACTGAGCAGCGGTCGATCGAGATACCTAGAAATTCGGAGAGATTAGTCCGCATCGCGTGGCGGTGCGGGCCGACTTTCGGTGCTTCGGCGATCAGCGAGACGTCGGCATTCATGATCGTGCCGCCGCGATCGCGCACGATCTTCGCTGCATGTTCGAGGAAGATGCGCGAGGCTGCACCTTTCCATTGTGGGTCCGAAGGCGGGAAGTGATCGCCGATATCGCCTGCGCCGCAGGTGGCAAGCAGCGCGTCGGTCAGGGCATGCAGCGCGACGTCCGCATCCGAATGGCCTTTGAGCCGCTGCTCGTGCGGGATGAAGACGCCGCAGAGCGTGACCCCATCGCCGGCTTGCAATTGATGCACATCATAGCCGTTGCCGGTGCGCACGTCAGGCAGCTGCGATGACGAAAGCCGGTCGTCGGCAAGGGCGATATCCCGTTTAACCGTCAGTTTCACGTTGTCGGCAGCACCTTCGACGATTGTCACGGGAATCCCGGCCCATTCGGCGATTGATGCGTCGTCTGTGAAATCCGTGCGGCCCATCTCGCTTGCCTTTTCATGCGCCGAGAGGATGGTGTCATAGACGAAGGATTGCGGCGTCTGGGCCGCGAAAAGATGCTCGCGCGACACCGTTTCCAGAACAGTGCCCGTAGCGTCAGCCCGCTTCAGCGTGTCGGCAACAGGTATTGCGGGCAGGACCGCCGGCGCGCCGCCGGCCAGTGCATCGGCAATGCGATCGAGAAGCTGGTGGTCGAAGAAGGGGCGAACGGCATCATGAATGAGGACATGCGTAATGCCTTTGTTTTTCAGGTGCCTCAGTCCGGCGAGAACAGACTGCTGTCGCGTTGCACCGCCGTGAACGGCTTCGATCGGCGTGGCGGACAGCACCTGGCGAAATGCCTTTGCGACCAGCGCGTCGTCGTCGGGATGGATGACGACGACGACGTGGGCGGCGTGCTCCCATGTCATGAAGTTTTCCAGCGTGTGCGTGATAACCGGCTTTCCGCCGATTAACCGGTATTGCTTCGGACCTTCCTCATGCGAGCCCGCCCGCTCGCCGCGGCCGGCAGCAACGATGACAATTCCAGCCGAGATCGGTTGCGTCGAATGCATTTGCGGCATAAATCCCTAAAAATGTGCGGAAAGCGGCGTGACTGCTCTATCCCCTTCGCGGTTCGCTTTCCAGCATCTGCCCAAAAAATATCAATTCTCACCGAAGCCTCTTGGCAAGCCCCCTTAGTATGGCTAAAAATAGTGCAGCAGTACCGTGTGCCTGAAAGATAATCAATTGCATCCAGTAAACCTTGCGGCGCCCTTGCAGATCGGAAATGTCTCCGTGCGCAACCGCGTTGTGCTGGCGCCGATGTCCGGCGTCACCGACATGCCCTTCAGGCAGCTCGCCTGGCGCCACGGCGCAGGCCTGGTTGTAACCGAGATGGTAGCGAGCAGGGAGCTCGTGAACAATACGGCCGAATCATGGTCGCGACTGAGGGATGCCGGCTTCAAGCCGCATATGGTGCAGCTCGCCGGCCGCGAGGCGCATTGGATGGCGCAGGCGGCCAAGATCGCGGCCGATAGCGGCGCCGACATCATCGACATCAACATGGGTTGTCCGGCCAAGAAGGTGATCGGCGGCTATTCCGGATCGGCGCTGATGCGCGATCCGGATCATGCGCTGAGCCTCATCGAGGCAACCGTGAAGGCTGTCGATGTTCCGGTTACGCTGAAGATGCGGCTCGGCTGGGACGACAATTCGATTAACGCACCAGAGATCGCCAAGCGTGCCGAAGCTGCAGGGGTAAAGCTGATAACCATTCATGGCCGTACGCGGATGCAGTTTTACGAAGGCAAGGCGAACTGGGACGCGATCCGCGACGTTCGCAACGCAATTTCGGTTCCGCTGATCGCAAACGGCGATGTCGACACAAAGGCAGATGCGCAGGAGATCCTTCGCCGCTCGGGCGCTGATGTGGTGATGATCGGCCGGGGTTGTCAGGGACGGCCATGGCATGCAGGCGTGCTGGCTGGCGCACCCGCGCCGTCGCCGGGGAAAATACCGGACATTGCCGTCGAGCATTACGAAATGATGCTGGATTTCTATGGCGAGGCGACGGCCATCCGCCATGCCCGCAAGCACCTCGGTTGGTATCTGGAGCGTTTCGCACCGGTGCTGCCGGTTTCGCAGAAGGCGGCAATCATGACATCGCATATACGGGCAGAAGTAGTCTCGCGCCTTCGCGATGCGCTGGCGGCCGGTTTGGAAATTTCAAAAAGCCGGGAGGCGGCATGATGGACAAGGTTCAAGCCGATCATACCGGTGGCGTTGCGATGGCAGTGCTGAACGCGATCCAGAATCCGGTGGTGATGGTCGACGAGGCGGGCCTGATAGCCTTCGCGAACTGGGAGGCGGAATCGTTTTTCGGCGCCAGCGCGTCGCACCTTGCCCGCTACAAGATTTCCACCTTCATTCCGTTCGGAAGCCCGCTACTGGCCCTGATCGATCAGGTGCGGGAGCGCAGGGCACCCGTCAACGAATACCGCGTCGACCTGAGTTCGCCCCGTCTTGGCCAGGACAAGCTGGTCGATATCTACGTCGCGCCGGTGATCAGCGAGCCCGGCTCCGTCGTCGTGGTGTTCCAGGAGCGTTCGATGGCCGACAAGATCGACCGTCAGCTGACGCACCGGGCGGCCGCCCGGTCGGTGACGGGCCTCGCATCCATGCTCGCCCACGAAATCAAGAATCCGCTCTCCGGCATTCGTGGTGCCGCCCAGCTTCTCGAGCAGTCGGTCGTCGATGAGGACCGCGCGCTGACGAGGCTCATCTGCGACGAGACCGACCGCATCGTGTCGCTGGTCGATCGCATGGAGGTCTTCTCAGACGAGCGCCCTGTCGATCGTCTGCCCGTCAACATCCATTCGGTCCTCGACCATGTGAAGGCGGTGGCAAAGGCAGGCTTTGCGCGGCACATCCGCATCACTGAGAATTACGATCCGTCGCTGCCTGCAGTTTACGCCAACCGCGATCAGCTCGTGCAGGTCTTCCTCAACC
>NZ_JABEPH010000225.1:0-9803 GCF_013004495.1 Rhizobium sp. SEMIA 4085 | reverse complement strand
GTCCAAGTCCTGCGCGATAAAATAGTAGTTGGTCGTGCCCATGACGGTAGTCGAATGACTCTGGCCACCGTAGATCGCCGTCGCCGTCGTCTGGTTGAGTGGCGCGACTGCTCGTAGGCCAGTTAGCTGATCGCGGATCGCATCGACGTCCTTAACGGTGAACCGTCTCGCCTCGGAGCTCGCGCGCCCCGGACCGAACTGGCCGGGACGCACGAAGAGCATGTTGGTCCCGAGCCGCGAGAGCTCTGCGGAGACCTGCTCTGTGGTGCCGTTGCCGATCGTCACCAAGGCTATGACGGCGGCAACGCCGATGACGACGCCGAGCACGGTGAGGAAGGAACGCAGGATGTTGCGGCTAATGGCGCGCAGCGCGAGTTTCAGTGTTTCAAGAAACATGATCCGCCTCGCCCTGATGCGCGACCTCGGCTTCGAGCTTTCCATCAACGAAACGGAGGATGCGCTCTGCATAGGCCGCAATGTCGGGTTCATGCGTGACCATGACGATGGTGATGCCCTGCTCCCGGTTCAGCCGCGTCATCAGATCCATGATCTCGGCGCTGGTTTTCGTGTCGAGATTGCCGGTCGGCTCGTCGGCAAGCAGCAGGGCTGGTTCGGTGACGATCGCGCGCGCGATTGCCACGCGCTGCTGTTGGCCACCGGAAAGCTCCTGCGTCTTATGGTGCTCGCGCCCCGTCAGTCCGACCAAGCCGAGCGCTTCCTTGGCGCGCCGGTGGCGCTCGCCCGCTGCGACACCGCGGTAGATCAGCGGCAACTCTACATTCTCGACCGCCGATGTCCGCGCGAGAAGATTGAACCCCTGGAAAACGAAGCCCAGCATATGGCGTCTCAGCAGCGTCAGCTGACTGCGACCGAAACCGCTCGTGGAAATGCCCTGGAAGACGTAGTCGCCGGCGCTCGGAACATCGAGGCAGCCGAGGAGATTCATTGCCGTCGACTTGCCTGACCCCGACGGCCCCATGATCGCAACGAATTCATGGGCGCCGATCCGGAGATCGACATGGTCGAGCGCGCGGATCGCCGCCTCGCCGTGACCATAGATCTTCGATACCTGCCTGAATTCGAGAAGCGGCGGACTGGTCATCGTTCGCCCGCCTATTGCGTCCGTGTCGTCGCGTCGGTCACAAGCGCATCGCCTTCCTTGAGTTCACCGGCCGTGACCTGTGTCAACTGACCGTCCGAGGAACCAACCTGGATGACGAGGGGCACCTGGCGGCCCTCGCGCAACACCCACACGCGCCGTTTGGCGCCGGTGAGCGCTTCACTGCGGTTGCCGCCGGAGCGAGGCCCCATACGCGGCGGGCGGAAAAGACCGAAGATGCCGCGGCTGCCGCGCGATTCGGCTTCTGGCGGTGCATAGCGCAACGCGGCGTTCGGCACCATCAGGGTATCCTTGACGGCCTCGACGGTGATATCCGCCGTTGCCGTCATACCCGGGCGCAAGAGGAGATCAGCGTTGTCGACCGAAAGCACGGCCTTGTAGGTGACGACATTGTTGGTCGTCTCGGAGGCGAAGCGGATCTGCTCGATCTCGGCGGGAAAGGACTTGTTCGGATAGGCGTCGACCGTGAAGGGCGCCTTCTGCCCGACGCCAATCTGGCCGACATCGGCCTCGTCCACATCGACCTGCAGTTCCATCTTCCTGAGATCGCCGGCGATGGTGAAGAGAACCGGCGCCGAAAGAGACGCGGCGACGGTGGCACCCGGATCGACAGAGCGCGTCAGGATAACGCCGTCAACCGGCGAAACGATCCTGGCCTTTGCAAGGTTGACCTCGGCGAGCCGCAGGTCGGCCTCGGCAGAGAGCACTTCCGCCTCGTTGATCTGCTTCGTGGCTGCGGCGGACTCGTATTTGTAGGTCGCATCGTCAAGGCTTTGCTGCGTCGAGACGCTGCCTTTGACGAGGCTCCTCAAGCGTTCCAGCGAAACCTGCGCCGACAGCAGATCGGCATTCGCCTTCAGCACATTCGCCTTGGCCGAATCGAGTTTCGCGCGCGAGCTCTTCACATCGGCCTCCAGCTTGTTCGTATCGAGAACTGCCAGCACCTCGCCGGATTTGACCTCGCTGTTGTAGTCGACATTGACGTCGCGCACGGTGCCGGAAAGTTCGCTCGATATGTCGACCTGCTCCGTCGGCTGCACCGAGCCCGTCGCCGTCACGAGAACTGTCAGGTCGCCGCGCTTTGCCGGCTGCGTCACATAGCTGTATCCGTTGCCGCCGCGGCCGTTGTAAAAATAGGCACCGGTCCCGGCGACCGCGATCAATGCTGCAGCGGCGATAAGGCGGCCGCGCCAGCGGCGGCCTTTGCCGCGCTTGGCGGAGGCCGCTAGGACGGCAGCAAGATCGGTATTGGCTGCTGCAGCCTTCCTGCCGCTTCCGGAATCGTCCATAAGACCCTCAAGTCAACATTAGAAGCGCCTGCTCCGTTTACCATCCAAATAGTCATAGCGAAGATGAACCGGAAATTAGCGTTAGAGGCGCATTCGCACGGAATGACGAAAAAGTGCAATTAAATCTTGGTAATGAAAAGTCCGCTTTAGCCGGCATCTTCCTGATACTGGTCGCTCCCCTGCAGCGGATGCAGCCAGCTTTCGCGGCGTTTGATCCACACCTCGTAGAGCGGCTCGATTTCCATCGGCGCATCATCGAGAGATCCAAGTCGGAGCTCCGCCTCCTTCTCGGTAAGACAAAACAGCCGACCGCCGCACGCCGGACAGAAGCTGCGGCCTTCATATGTCGCGACCGAACCGGAATGCTCGAATGCCGCGAGCGGCCATACGGCGAACGTGACGAAGGCCGAGCCGCTCTCTTTCCGGCAGTCCGCACAGTGGCATAGCCCGGCACGAAGCGGCTCGCCCTTCACTTCATATCTGACGGCGCCGCAAAGGCAGCCCCCAGTGCGCATTCTCATCAGGCGTCGAAATCCAGCGGCAGCCTCGGCGGCTTGCGCTTGGCGGCCATCAGGAGATCGAGCTCGGTCGCCGACGGTCCGAATTTTTCATAGAGCCGCTTGGCCTCCTTTTCATCCAAACGGTATTTCCGGGCGAATTCGTTTATGCTGTAAGGCCGGCCGCGCAACACTCTGCGCGTCGGCACCGTCTGATTGGCAGATTCGGCCATGGCAACCTCCTTTATACAACCCGGAAGTTAGGGCGCTCAGGGCGGTTGGGAAGCTTGCTGAAGCCCGAAAAACGACAGACTAAAGGCTCGAACCGTCGAGCCCTCCGCGGCGCATAACGAAACACTCGGCGTCAGTTGGTGTGGGAGACTCCTTCTAATGATGCCTCGGATCGAGACGCATGCGGTGGATATTTACCGGCTATTATCCTTACCGGTTCATTGAAATGGACCGACTCAACGAAAGCCGATCAACGTTATCGGGCCGTAGAACACCCCTCCCCGCTACGGCAGGAGACCTGGCAATCGGGCTACAGGAGGTCCGCGGCTGGGTCTCCGCCATTACGTTCTCGGATCCGGAGGCGCAAAATGCCTGCTCGAAGGCGGGCCCGACTGTCAGCAATTCTGCTGCTTCGTAGCCGAGCCGCATCGCGTCCATGATCTGATCTGTGGTTTGCCGAGGTCCCCGCTTGGAGACATAGTGCTCAGCCGTATGCAGCCTAGGTGCCGCAAGGGGTTCGGCAACCTTCTCAGTCTCATTTCGTTCCGCAGTTAGCTTGCTGTCCAAGTACTTCCAGAAGATCAAGCCGAACACGCAAAAGAAGAACAGCACTGTTTACAGGATCGCTGGCTGGTCATCTTCGCCGCCTTGCTACCCCGGCACCCCCCAAAAATAGTCCATGTGTCACTTCCAAGTCACTCGACAATAAATTTCAAGTATGCTTAAGTATTTCTTGTTCGGTTAATCAACTTTCTGGGACTTGCGATACTTGCATGACACAAATCCGAAATGCGCTTCTGACCGTTGAGGCATGGGCCCGATACCCGGTGTCCGATTCTGAGGAAATGAATACCAATTTGCCGGGTCTCAGTGAGGCCTGGGAGATGGATCTAGTTGAGGAAAACAGCTCCGGCTTCGACGTCTGCATGCATTTCTCGTTGACCCGCGCTGGCGTAGAGTTCCTTCACGGCCCTCAACCTTCGCTAAGTGATGTTATTTTGAGATCTGCCCGACGCCTATTCGGTCATATCGTTGGATATCCGATCGCCTGAACGTCTTAAACGCGGTCAAGATTGCCACCTTAGCCGTGCCGTTCGCCCAATTGATGTGCAGACCGTTGCCGACGCCGTAGTTGATGACATTGCTGTCGCGGGGGCCGAGACGATGTCGGCAGGTTCGAAGACCGTGCCGAAGGCTCCAATGCCGGATGGGAACGCAGCCACGGGTTCAGGCAGGTAGATCGCCACTTCCGCGCCCGTGAAATTCTGGTTCCCGACACCGCTGTGCAAGCGGCGGTCGGCATTAACCAACGATGTCATGAGACGGCCAATATGTAGGGTTAATCACCGCGTGGATGCCCCAGAACACGCCGTCAACTGCGCGTCGTTTCGTTATCCGCTCAAACGCCCTTTCAAGCCGCTCGTCAGACCGTCGATGCGGTTAGCCACGCCTTCGATCGCGCGAAGCAACTGAGCGATGTGCTCCTGCATGCCGGCCTTGGCTTGAGGCGCGCGAGGGCTGGCATTGGAGAGCAACAAATATCCCGCCTGCATTGTTATTTCATTTGCTTCTAAATTAGACTTTAGTAGTGTTCTCGCATTAGGAGCGGGAGGATTCCATGGAACGCGTTGAGCCGGAAAATGCAGATTCCAATATGGCAACGAAGGTCTGGTCGGTGACCGAGTTCTGCGCGCGACATCGATTGGACGAGGAAGAAGAAACGAGACTACTTCAGCTGTTTGGTCCATTCGCGACTGCATGCGAGCTCATGCACAACGCCAAACGGGCACCGAAGTGGCGGTAATCGTGAGCGCGTCCTGCTGCGTTTCGCTTGGTTGGCCTTGAGCGCGATAGCGGCCTCGGAATACGTTTTGTATTTGTAACCGATTTTCCCAGTCTTGGTGTGCACCGGCTACGCCGGTGGCTTTGCTGATCGCGATATTTTATCGTTAACGGCGGTTAACTTTCTCATATTCATCCCTCCTAAAATATGGTACCGCGGTTCACCGTTTGGAGACTTTGCGATGCGACGTTTCAATCTTCGACATGAAGTCGATGACAAGTGGCTTGTTGTGGATGGGCTCACGATGGAGCCTGCCACGCTTGGTGACGTGAAGGTGAGTGGCATGTCTTGGGCCGAAGCCTGTGACTTTGTCGACTTGATGAACTCTCTGGATGCTATCGAACGAGATTCGAGCCGCTATGCAGCACCTTTCGCTGCGGAGTGATGGTCGTTCGCTGCCTACGGCGCTTCCCGGCGCCACTTTGCCCTTTCGTAGAACGTGTCATGCACCTTCCCGGCCTGCGCAACGTATGTGAAGCGCCTTCTGTCGGATGTTTCATCAGCCGCAGTCCGTAAAGCCTCGCGTCCGCGCTCAGATCGAATAGCGCAAGGATTCACACCCTACCCAGGAGCGGCGTCGGGTTCCAGGTTCATAACCTCATAGATCAGCCGACCAACAAGCGGGTAAGCGGTCCGACTTCAGCAAAGACCTGCCCCGAGTTCATCGGTTCGGCGATTGCCTTCATTCTACACGCAGCGAGGAAGCATTCGGACCGGTGGGAACGTCGCTTGTTGTCACAAATTTCCCGACAACGCGCCAATATGGACCTTTGGGATTCCGATAAGGATGGACGGATAGTGAAGACCTTGCGTCGATATGATGATCCTATCTGGGAGTTTTCATTTCCGGTGGCGCTGGAGGTTTTCAACTACGATCCGGCAAGTGCCGTCACGCCTCGTGATTGACCACTTTCCGGCCGATCAAAGCCGACAGCGCGTCAAGCCAGGAACATTTGACAGTCTTGAATGTTAGAAACCGGGTCGCGTGGCTACAGCCCTCCTGTGATGTGCAATGACCCTTGCACTGCTACGCGATCCGCCTTTCACGAGCGCCACCTAAGTACGGCGCGGGCACATTGGGGAGGTATGCTGATGGTGCCGAACAGGCTTCACTTCATTGTCGAGGTCGAGATCCAACCGCCTGCATGCGCAAAGTTGGCCGATGACATTCAAGGCACGGCGTTCGCCCTTGATTTCTTTCATGCCTGACTTGCTCGGCGCACGCTGGGAGCACCAAGCACAGGCTTTCCGGCATCAGGATCTTACCAGCTTCACGCTGGAGCTCCTGAATATTGTTTTGTAGGGATTCGTTGGCGGCCTGCATTACGGCAATCCGTGCGGCTTCTGGCGCTGGCCGCACCATAGCCGCGGTCAAAAATGCCGTCGCAAACCCTGTATCCAGCGAAGAACACGAGGCTTGATGTTTGCACAATGACGGCAGGTTCGACTGATCGAAGAAAAGTTCGCCATTGCCTTTATGAGCATTGATGTGGTCGACGATCGTGGCCTCGGTCACTTCTTCTGTGATCAGGCAGAAACGACAAAGCGGCTCCATTGCCAACTGGTATTGGCGCGGTGGTTTTCACTCTGCTGGTATCGTAAAGACGATGCCAGACTTTGGCCCGCTGCGTCGATGGGGAACCTTGGATTCGGTCATACGTTCAGAACCTGCAGTGGAAGGAGGACCACAATGGCAGACGACAAGAGCAAGCGTGGCAAACCTGACCGGAGCCGGGTAGCGGCTGGTGAACCGTACGAGGTGAGCTACTTCGCGAAGAAGCACGGCATCTCAAAGGAGCAGGCTGAGAAGATCGTGAAGAAGCACGGCTCAGATCGTGACGCCGCGAATAAGGCGGCAGAAAAGATCAAATAGCAAAAGCGGCAGGGAGCCTAATTGCAAGCTCAACCGGCCGCAGATCATCACGTTGCCGGAGGAGGCAGCGCCATGCGGATGGGTGAACGACGCAAAAAAAGCGTCACACGTCTTATTTTATTTATTTCTAAATTATACTTTGGTATAGGTCTCCCCAACTGTATGGGAGGAGTAGCGTATGCAGCGAGTTGAACCTAATATCGTCGGCACCGGAGCCACGACACGTGTTTGGTCAGTCAAGGATTTTTCCAAGCGGCGCCGGCTCAACGAGAAAGAAGAGGCTCGACTTCTACAATTGTTTGGACCATTTGCGTCCGCCAGCGAATTGCTGCACAACGCAACACGAGAGCCGCGGTGGCGGTAGGGCCGTCCCGTCATCGATCGCCCTCTTCCCTAGCGAGAATCACAAAGATGCATTCGACAGGATCTCAGAGGACCTCGCATAAACGTGTGCCGTTTGCCATTCATGTGCCGGCAATCTTAGCACATGTGCCGTAAACGCCGTAAGAATCAGGTAATTTCGCCTCATGATCTCGCCAAAAAACCATCTAGGAGTGTCGGTAAGAATCTGATTTCGCTGGTAAATTTTTGGTGAGAGCGCCGGGGTTCGAACCCGGGACCTACTGATTAAAAGTCAGTTGCTCTACCAGCTGAGCTACGCTCTCCCTTGACGCCTTGAACTCAAAAACAGCCCCGGCCGGAAGTGCGCGGAACATATGCAGGCGACCTATTGCGGTCAACCGAAAAATCTCCCTTTTTCGCCGCGTTAGGCATATTTCTTGCCGGGGCTCGAAAAGGTGATTGGCTTTCGGTTGTTTGCGGCGCTAAACATCCGCCAGATTGCAGCCGGAGAGAATGCGTGTCGATTGCCGATATTTCCCTGTTGAGCGCCCTGCTTGCGGGTGCCCTCTCCTTTCTCTCCCCCTGCGTGCTTCCCCTCGTTCCGCCCTATCTCTGCTACATGGCGGGGATATCCGTCGAGCAGTTCCGGGGCGGCAATGCTGTTGCGGTTGCGCCCGATGTCCGCCGCGGGGTGCTGTTTTCGGCGCTGTTCTTCACGCTCGGGTTCGCCACGGTCTTCGTCGCGCTGGGCGCCGGCGCTTCCAGCATCGGAATGCTGCTGCGCCAGCATCTGGACCTTCTGGCAAAGATCGGCGGCCTCATCATCATCCTCATGGGACTAAACTTCCTCGGCGTCTTCCGAATCGGGCTTTTCGCCCGCGAGGCCCGTTTCCAGAGCGGCGGAAAGCCGGCGACGCTGACCGGCGCCTATATCATGGGGCTCGCCTTCGCTTTCGGCTGGACGCCCTGCATCGGGCCGGTGCTCGGTGCCATTTTGGGGGTTGCAGCATCGCGCGAGACCGTCGGCTCCGGCGCGGGGCTTCTCGCCGTCTATTCGCTCGGCCTCGCTATTCCCTTTTGGATCGCCGCAGGCTTTTCCGGTGCCTTCATGAATTTTCTGGCGCGCTTCCGCCGCCATCTCGGCACGATCGAAAAGATCATGGGAGGCTTCCTCGTGCTCACGGGGCTTGCCTTCATCTTCGGTTTCGTCAGCGATACTGCCATCTGGTTCCAGCAGACCTTTCCGATCTTGATGCGGATTGGCTAAAGGCAGCAAATCATGCCTGCCTTGCAAAGAGTAAGCCGCCGTACCGACCGCGATCAGTTCAGCCTTTCTTCCGGCTGAGTTTTTCCCGCAAGGCAGTCGGAATATCACGCAATCCGCGACCCGGCTCTATGCCTTCGCGCATGACGACGCTGCGTAGAGGTGGAAACGCCGAGAGCATGTGGAGGCCCGCGGCGCGCAGCATCTGCACCGGCAGGAAACCGGAGAGAAGCGAGCGGTTCAGCAAATCGACGCTGACCGTTCGCGTCATGATGTCGGCGCGGCGCCTGCGGTCAAACCGATCGCCCGAATCGGCTGGTATCGGCAGTTCGGCCCGGTCGCAGAGAATATCCGTCAACGCCATGATATCGCGCAGGCTGAGATTGAGGCCTTGTGCTCCGATCGGCGGGAAAAAGTGCGCGGGTTCCCCGATCAGCGCCATCCGGCCCCTGCCGAAGCGGTGGGCCACCCTGCCCCACAGGGGCCAAAACTGGACGCCCTACTCGACCCTCCACCTGCCGCGCACCGACAGCCGCCACTCATCCACGGCACAGGTCAAATCGGCCAGCGACAATGCGAGACCGGCGGGCACACCAGACGGAGTGCTTACCCAGACAGCGGTGCGGGGGATGCCGCGCAAGGGTACCTGGGTAAAGGGGCCGCATTCGGTATGAAATTCCGTCGAGGTGTTTTCGTGCGGCAGCGAATGGCCGAAATTCAGCACCATGGCCGACTGTGGATAGGACCAGTTGCGCGCGCCAATGCCGGCTTTTTCTCTAAGCTTCGACTTGCGACCGTCGGCGCCGGCAGCAAAATCTGCAGACAGCATCTCGCCGCCCGCCAGCATAATGGAAACGGCATTCTCGCCGATATCAATGCTGTCAGCAAAAGCAGTGAAGCGCGTGATATTGCCTTCGATGGCGACCGCCGCCTCGAGCACCTCGGTCAAAGCCTTGTTCGGGAAGTTGTAGCCGAAGGCATCGAGCTCGACTTCGACGGAGCGGAACGTCGTGGTTGGTGCACGCAGCAGGCGACGTGTGCCGTCGATGATGCGCATGCTTTTCAGCGGCGCGGTCTCGGGCTTCAGCTTTTCCCAGAGAGCCAGGCGATCAAGGAAGCGGATCGACTGATCCATCAGGGCCGTCGTGCGCCGGTCCTCGGTCGCGGCGGGAGGCGCAATCAGCGCCACGCCGCGGCCGCCGCGCGCCCGGGGGGTCGCGGCCGCCACGCCGGCGGGACCGCCGCCGGTCACCGCCCCCTCGAAAAGGTTCAATGCATCGCTTCCGTCCTCCGAACCGGCGCACCGGCCGTAATCCGCCGGCTCCGCCCGGCGGCGCCCACCCA
>NZ_JABEPH010000224.1:0-9819 GCF_013004495.1 Rhizobium sp. SEMIA 4085 | reverse complement strand
CTTGATGACGTCGTTGTTGACGAACATCGCGAACGGCGAGGTGGAGAAGGGATAGGCGTAGAACTTGCCGTCCTTCGTCCAGCGTTCGGTCGCAGTGGCGCTCACTTCGTCGAGATTGTAGCCCTGCGTCGCCTTGAGTGTATCGGTGAGCGGATAGAGCGCGCCCGAATTGACGAAGTCGTAAGCCGAAGTCTCGAAGATCCAGGCCATGTCCGGCGCATTGCCGCCGGCGATCTGGGTGGTCAGCGCCGTGGTGTAGGTGTCGAACGGCAGCGACTCAAAGGTCACCGTGACGTTCGGATGGTCCTTCTTAAACCCTGCAGCGATCTCGTTGAAGAGTTTGAGATGCGCCTCGTTGGCGCTCCAGATGGTCATTCGCAGGTTGACCGCATCCTGTGCATTGGCGATGCCGCCCCAAGGGAGCACAATGGCGAGCGGCACGGCAACGGCAAGCGCCACCACCGCCGATTTCAGTGTCCTGTGATAATTCATTCCCGTTCCTCCTCCTAAGATCGGTTTGCTTGGTCAATAGGCCGCGATGTCCGGCCAGCGGATTTCAATGCCCTCACGGGTGAGCTCTCGCTGGAAGTCGCGGAGATGCTCGTCGTTTTCCTGGATCTGGTGAGGTTTCAGTCCTTTCTCCAGGCAATAGGCCGCGAGCATGCCGGCCACTTCGCCGATATTCCATTCGACTGGATGAAGGCGGTAGCAGCCGTTGGTGATGTGGGTGGTGCCGATGTTCTTGCCGGCCGGAATGAGGTTCTTCATCCGCTCGGGCAGGAGCGCGCCGAGCGGGATCTCGAACGGACAGGACGCCACATCGATATAGTTGTCGCCGCCGGTCGATGGATGAAGGTCGATGCGATACATGCCGATGCCGACGCTGTCGCGATAGTTCACGGCACCTTTTCCTCCGCGTACAGCATAAGAAAGATCCTGTTCGACGACGCGCGTTACCGGTTTGATGCGGCGGCTTTCGCGGACATAAGGCGCCATGGCGAGGCCATGTTCGGTGCCCGTGATGTCGCCGCGGAGCCGTAGGCCGCGATAGCCCTGCCCGCCGTCGATGCGCGGCGCTTGCGTCTGCAGCCAGTAGAAGACCGCGTAAGAAAGATCGGCGGCCGACTTCAGGTGCTTCGCCTTCTCCTCCTCGGAAACGTCGATGATCGTGCCGTCCATGTAGTCGATCATCGGCCAGTTCACGAAGCAGATGTCGGATTCGTAGAAGCCGGGCACGAAATTGCGGCGTGCCGCGATGCGGCGGAAAAGCCAAAGGTTTTCGTCGCCACCGCCCTTGCGCTGGTCGGCATCGACCAGCAGCGGATCGTCGTCAACATTCGGCGTGAACGAGCGGGTCGTGAATTCCAGCGTGCGCGGATGCGGCGCAGTGAAGCCAAGCAGCGGGCCGCCCCAGAAATGCGGCTGATACGTGGACCAGTAGTCATAGTGCTCCGGCTTGTCGATCGTCTGGTCGCCATCCACGCAATCGACGGCGAAGCAGACCGACACCGCCTGAACGTTGTCCGGCTGGGCTTTGGGCGGTGCATTAGGCTCGCCCGTATCGGACTGGGCCTCGAAACCCTTCACATACTCGGTGCCGGTCATCGGCAGCAGATCGCCAAGTTCGGTCGCATCGAGGATGTAATTGGCAGCGATGACGATCTCCCTGCCCGTATCGCGATGGCGGACGGTGATGGAGCGAACCCTATCGCCATCGACATCAGCCGTGACCGGTCTATAGGGCTGCAGCACCTTGAGACGACCAGCGCCACGATAGGGCATCAGCATCGCTTCCATCACCGCGAGGCTGACCCGCGGCTCGGCGCAGATGCGACTCACCCAGCCGCCGCCGGGATTGAGATCGCTCCAGCCCCGAGCCGCTTCGGTCAGCGGGTAGTTGTCGCGGTAATACTGGCGAATGCCATTGCGCAGCTTTCGATAGGAGCGCGTGATGCCGAACTGCTCGACCCACGTATGTTCGTCGGAGGGCACGGCCTGGCTGGTCGACTGACCGCCGATCCAGTCGAATTCCTCGCTCATAACGACGCTCTTGCCCGCCCGGCATGCACCAAGTGCCGCCGCAACACCACCGAGGCCGCCGCCCACCACCAGAATATCCGCTCGCATCTCTTTCGCAGGCATGTATGTCACGTTCTCACGTCCGTTTCTTTGCAGAGCCGAAAGGGGCGGGACCAAGGGTCTCGCCTTCGACCGGTTCACAGGTCAGAAGAATTTGTTCGATCGGGGCCGCACCCTCGATTCGACGCACCAGCATGGCGGTCGCCTGCCGCCCCATTTCTTCGCGAGGAATGTCGAAGGCGGTGAACTGCACATGGCTGCGCTCGGCGCGCACATGGCTGCCGAGTACGATCGCCGAGAAATCTTCGGGCACGGAAAGGCCGCGCTTTCGAGCCGCCGCCTCGACGCGCACCGCATCCGCCAGTTCGATGAAGAAGACGGCAGTCGCGCCGCTCGCGACGATGACATCGAGGGTCTCGCCGGCCGGCCGGCCGACCTCGTCGACATGCAAAACCAGCTCGGCGCCTGCGGTGGTCGCGTCTGCAAAGCCGCGCCAGCGGTCCGCGACGGATTCGGCCGATCCGCTGGGGCCGACGTAAGCCAGCTTCTCGTGTCCCAACGCCCTCGCCTTCTCGACCAGTGTCCGCGTGCCGTTCGTGTAATCGCCGCCGACGTAAGGAACGGGTCCGCCAGCGTCCTCACGTCGGCCGATCGCCACGAAGGGATAATCGCCAGAAACCAGCCGCTTGAGTTCGGCGCGATCGAATTCGCGGCCGAGCACAAGGCAGCCGTCGGCGATCCTGAGCCGGTTGCCGTCGGCAAAGATCTTCCGTTCCCGGCCGACACCGGCACCGGTTAAAAGCAGGAGATCGTATTTCTGCGCCTGCGCCTCTTCCTCGATGCCGAGCAGAAAGGGTGTGAAGAAGTCCGCCTGCTCACTCGGGAAGGCCGGTTCGTAGGTGAAGACGCCGAGAATGCGATTGAGGCCCTTGGCCATGCGCCGGGCGATCGGGTCGGCTACGTAGCCCGTCGTGCGAATGACATGCTGCACACGTTCGCGGGTTTCGGGCGGGATGCGCGCCAAAGCTGCGGAAGCGCCATTCAGCACAAGTGAGACGGTCGCCTGGCTGACGCCGGCCAGTTTCGCAATATCGTGCTGAGTCAAGCGCTTACTGCCTGTCACGCCAATTCCTCCCGACTCCTATTAGCTGCTAATGCGTATTAGCAGCTAATACGTATAAACAAGATTGGATGACCCACTGTCAAGCGGGAAAAACGAGGGAGCGTCGATGCAATTCGGGGACCACTTGAAATCGCTGGGAATTTCCAACATCCGCATGTTGGGCGACAGCATCACCGCTGGCTTGAAGGCCAGCCAGCCGCATCTGGCCTGGCCTCCTCTGTTCGCAGCCGAGGTCGACGGCTTGCCGATCCAGAACCACGCTGTTCCAGGTACCGTGTTGCAGGGCTCACGCCTAGCGGATGGCAAGCCGCGGCCGGACAATGGGCTCGGCCGCTTCAAACGGGCTCTTCTGAATGAGCCGCATCGCGATGCGATCCTGATCCTCTACGGCTACAACGACGCCCGCTATACGGCGGCTCCGGAGACCATGAATGTGCGGAATTTCACGCGCGACTATGGCCGGATGCTGGAAAGGCTGATCGAAGCCGGCCACGGCGAGCGGCTCGCAATCGGCAGCCCGCCCTACATCCCCGATGCCGGGTTTTTTGGTCGGCAGCGCCGGCTTCACCGGCCAGACGCGAACGGGTTTCGAAGGTTATGTCGAGATCGTAGGCATGCTGGCGCGACGCTTCTCACTCTTCTATGCACCTGTTTACAAGAGCATGAAAGCTCATGGCGACGGCGTCTTGGCCTCAGCTGATCAAATCCATCCGAGCGATGCCGGACATCGCGCGATCTCTGGTGCGTTCATAAATGCACATCAGTGAAAGGGCTTCAAGCAGAGGTAGCCCCACCGTCGGCCTCTCCGTCTCCGGCGTGTCGAGCAGATTGCTTAGCGCGTCGACGGCAACATAGCCCCTGGTCGCCACAAGAAGAGCCGAGGGCTCGATTGAAGGACACGCTCGCGGCTAACCAGTCCGTGTATGGGCGGCGGCCCGATCAGTGTCGGCCGACGTCCTCGGCACTTCATCTTGCGGAAGTCTCGCGCGCGGCCTCCCGGATCGTCTGCATCAAAATAGATAGCGGCAATGAGGGGATGGCATCCGTGCGCATCGTCAGGCCCACAGGCCCTTTCGTTTCGCTCGTATCGATCGGCAGTACCGCCAGCACGCCGTCCTCGATGTCGGCTGCCACAACGCCAGTCGAGATGATCCAGATTGCGTCGCTTGAGCGCAGGAAGGCGCGGCCGAAAGAATCGGAAACCGTCTCGATCTGGTTTGGCAGATTCGGTACGCCATTGGCGATTAGAAAACTTTCGACGAAAGGACGGATGATCGAGGCCCGCGTCGGCATCAGCACCGTGTAATCCGCGAGTGCGGCAAAGGGCGACTGTTTGGTTTTCAGCAGCGGGTGGCCAGCCCGGACGGCAAACACCACCTGCTCGGAATAGAGATGCTCAAAGGAAAAGCCTGCCATCTTTTCCGCTCCGGCAAGGCGTCCGACGACAAGATCGAGGTCGCCGACTCGAAGCTGCTCCAAAAGCACCGCATTTTCCCCAGTCACGATCTTGATGCGGCTCCAAGTATTTTCTTTGAGGAATAGCGCCATCGCCTGCGGCATGACGCGCGTCGAAACCGTCGGAAGCGCGCCGATGCGGATCGGCGGAGCATCGCCCACCCGCTCCTGGGTGACGGAATCGAGCCCGTGGCGGAGCGCCGTCAGCGCCGCGCCCGCATGCTTCAGGAACACCTCACCGTACCGTGTGATCTTGATGCCGCGCCCGTCGCGCTCGAAAACCGCAACGCCAAGCACCTCTTCCAGTTCGCGGATCGTCTTCGTCACCGCAGGCTGGCTGACACGCAGGAGTTCAGCCGCCTTCATGACGCTTTTCTGCCGCGCAACCTCGACAAAGGTCTGTAGATGGCGAAACTTGATACGGCTGTCGATCATTGGTCACATAACCCACAAGTTATCGGAAAGCCACGAAATATCATTTTACCTAACCGAATTAAACATTCAATTTCGTGTCAGGAGGAAGTTCCGTGCAATTTGCCCGCGTCAACGATGTCACGATTCACTATCAAATCATTGGTGGCCCTGCCGACAAGCCGGTCATTGTCTTTGCCAATTCGCTCGGCACGGATTTCAGGATCTGGCGCGATGTGATCGTGCGGCTGGCAGGCGATTTTGCAATCGTGCTTTACGACAAGCGCGGGCATGGTCTTTCGGATGTCGGCCAGTTGCCGTATTCAATCGACGATCATGCCTCAGACCTGATCGGCCTCCTGGAGACGCTTGAAGTCGAGCAGGCCTTCATCTGCGGCCTTTCGGTCGGAGGGCTCATCGCGCAGTCGCTTTACCAGCAGCGCCCGGATATCGTTCGCGGCCTGATCCTTTGCGATACGGCACACAAGATCGGCACCGCCGAAACATGGAACGCCCGCATCGAGGCGGTCGAAAATAACGGGATCGGCAGCATCGTCGATGCGGTGATGGAGCGTTGGTTCACGCCGGCCTTCCGCCGCCCGGAAAATCCAGCCTATGCAGGCTACTGCAACATGCTTGCCCGCCAGAACGTCGAAGGCTATGCGGCAACCTGCGGCGCCATCCGCGATGCCGATTTCACAAACGCCGCAGGCAAGATTGCAGTTCCTACCATCTGCATTGTCGGCGATCAGGACGCTTCGACGCCACCCGACCTGGTGAGGTCCACCGCGCAGTTGATCCCGAACGCCCGGTTTGAAACGATCCGCGATGCCGGCCACATCCCCTGCGTTGAGCAACCGGAGGCGCTTACCGCCGTCATCCGCGCCTTCATCGATTTCGCCTTGCATGGAGAACTAAGCCCATGAATGAAGCCTCCACCCCGTCCGAACGCTACCGGCAGGGCATGGCGACCCGCCGCGCGATCCTCGGCCACGACCACGTCGATCGCGCCGAAGCAGGCTCGACGGCTTTCGACAAGCCGTTTCAGGACCTGATTACGGAGGCTGCCTGGGGGCATGTCTGGTCGCGTCCAACCTTCACGAAACGCGAGCGCTCGATCGTAACGATCGCGCTTCTGGCAGCCCTGGGCCAGGATGACGAGACTGCGATGCATGTTCGCGCTACGGCCAATACGGGTGCCAGCCGCCAGGATGTTTGCGAAGCGCTGCTGCACGTGGCGATCTATGCGGGTGTTCCGGCTGCCAATCACGCGATCAAAATCGCCAAACAGGTTTTCGAGCAGATGGACGCCGAAAAGACAGCCTGAGAGGAAGAGATGTCCGATATTTCGAACCGCAAGCCGGAAACCGGTGCCTTCTTCGCCCGCGACCGCGCCTGGCATCCACCAGCCTATGCGCCAGGCTACAAGACCTCGGTGCTGCGTTCCCCACAACGCGCGTTACTGTCGCTCGACAGCACGATTTCAGAGATTACCGGGCCGGTCTTTGGCCATTCGATGATCGGTGAACTCGACAATGACCTGATCCACAACTTCGCCCGCCCCGGCGAGAGCGCCATCGGCGAGCGCATTATCGTTCACGGCCGGGTGCTCGACGAGCGTGGCCGGCCAGTCTCGGGCGCGCTGGTCGAATTCTGGCAGGCCAACGCCGGCGGGCGTTATCGCCACAAGAAAGAAACCTATCTCGCGGCCATCGATCCCAATTTCGGCGGCTGCGGGCGCTGCATCACCGACGAATATGGGCAATACTCCTTCCGCACCATTCGCCCCGGCGCCTATCCGTGGCCGAATGGCGTCAACGACTGGCGCCCGGCGCACATCCACTTCTCGATCTTCGGCCACGGCTTTGCTCAGCGGCTGATCACGCAGATGTATTTCGACGGCGACCCGATGATCTGGAAATGTCCGATCGTCGGCACGATCCCGGACAAGGCCGCAATCGAGCAGCTCATTGCACCGCTCGACTGGGGCAACACCATCCCCATGGACGCGCGCGCCTACAAGCTCGATATCGTGCTGCGCGGCCGCCGCTCGATCCTGTTCGAGAACCGGCTGGAGGGCAACTGATCATGCAGGAACTCGGCTATCTCAAGGAAACCCCGTCGCAAACGGCAGGTCCCTATGTCCATATTGGCCTGACGCCGGATTTCTGTGATATCGGTGGGGTTTACGCACAAGACCTCGGTAGCGCGATGGTCAACGAAAAGACCCTTGGCGAGCGCATCACCGTGACCGGCCACATCTATGATGGAACAGGCGCGCCCGTGCGTGACGCGGTCGTCGAAATCTGGCAGGCCGACAGCGCCGGACTTTACAACAGCCCATCGGAAATGCGTGGCGCGGCCGACCCGAATTTTGCCGGTTGGGGTCGCTGCCCGACCAGCGCCGAAGACGGCGTCTATCGATTCGAAACCGTCAAGCCTGGCTGCGTGCCCTTCAAGGACGGCCGCACGATGGCACCGCACATCTCTTTCTGGATTGTTGCGCGCGGCATCAATATTGGGCTCCACACCCGCATGTACTTTCCGGAAGAGGCAGACGCCAACAACGCCGATCCGCTGCTTGCCCGTATCGAACACGGCGAGCGCATTGCAACAATGATCGCGACCCGCGACGGCGCAACCTATACGTTTGAAATCCGCCTTCAGGGGGAGAAGGAAACGGTTTTTCTCGACATTTGATGAGCAGGTGAGATAAGGCGCTTTTCCATTTAATGCAGGCGCTTCCTGCTGGAAGCCGATGCCGCCTGCACCCCGTTTACAATCACAGCGAGCAGCGCGCGTGTCGAAACGACGATAGGCGGGTTGTTAAAAATGCTGCACCGCAGTAAGACTTTTGACGGGCTGAACCTTGATGGTGGAAACATGCAGAAAACATTCGGGCACGTCCTGACGGCACACAAGGGCCTTGGTCCAGGTTTTGACTTCCTCAGAATTGCCCTGGCTTTTTCAATAGTATTGGCACATTCATTTTTGCTGACTGGAAATGACGCTTTTTTCCGTTCGAGCCCGTTGTGGTTTGCCGAATACGCACTGGTTCCGATGTTCTTCGCTCTCAGCGGGTTTCTGATCGCCGGCAGCGCTCAGCGCCTCAGCCTGAAGAACTTTCTCTTGAACCGCGGACTGCGCATCGTTCCTGCTCTTGCGGTCGATATCGTCGTCTGCGCGCTCATCATCGGCCCGCTGGTGACGACCGTCGCTGTGCGTGACTATTTTCTCGGCGCCGACTTCTACAGGTATTTTCTCAACATCATCGGCTGGATTCATTACAGCCTGCCGGGTGTATTTGAGCAAAACCCGACGCATCGGGTGAACGGAGCTCTGTGGACCGTGCCATGGGAAATCTTCTGCTACATCATCATGTCTGCGCTCATGATCACCTCGATCATCAAGTCATGGCAGAAGCTGGCACTTTTGACTGGTGGCTTTATCCTGAGCGGGCTTCTCGTCCAGTCCTTCGGACATCTGCTGCCCTATCGCGTAAACCTGGTCTTGAGCACGCTGTTCGTCAGCCGCGGCGCACAGCTGGTATTTGCGTTTCTGCTCGGCATCTTAGCCTATCAATTGCGGGAGTTCATTCCGCATAAAAAATCACTGTTCTTGGCCTGCATGGCAGTTTGCGTGCTGGCGATGCTTATCTTGAGCAGCCCTTCCATCGAGAGCGTGCCAAACAGATTGCTCGTAGTCCCCGCGCTCGTCTATATCACGGTATTTGTCGGTCTGACGCCGGTGCCCCTGCCCTCCGTCTTTCACAAGGGCGACTATTCTTATGGCGTCTATCTTTATCACGATCCCTTTCTTCAGATTTTAATCAGTCTGGCGCCGGGCCTGTTCCTGATCCCGAAAACCGGTGCGCTCGCGCTCTATGCTATCGGCATGTGCGCCGCGATGGGCATTGCTGTCTTTTCCTGGCATATGATCGAGAAGCCGATCTTGGGCATGCGAAAGAAATTCTCGTTCGTTGCAAAGGCGCGAGGCGTCGACGAGAATGCGGACATAACGATTCTGCCCGTCGAGAAACCGGCAAAGGCATAGATGGAAAAGGGACGGACATCCCGTGCCATCTCTGCCGGCATCCTTACAGCCGGTGCGGTTTTCCAACGGCAAGCTGGCGGCAGGAACAGGCAAAATCAATGAGAGGTCACGTGACCGCATCCGCCTTCGACCATCCATTCCTCAGCGGCCTTTTTGGAGACGATGAGATTTCGGCCTATCTTTCGGCGGATGCCGACATCCGCGCGATGCTCTCCTTCGAGGCTGCGCTTGCCAAGGCCGAAGGCGCCCATGGCCTGATCCCACAAAGGGCAGCAAGCCGCATTGCCGAAGCCTGTCGAGGCTTCACTGCCGACATCGCGGGCCTCAAGGTTGCGACCGCCGCAGACGGCGTCGTCGTTCCTGATCTCGTCACGCAACTGCGCAGGTCAGTGGGCGGCGAGGCGGCCCAGTATGTCCATTTCGGGGCGACTAGCCAGGACGCCATCGATACCAGCCTGATGATCAGGCTAAAGGCGATCGTCTTTCTTTTTTCCGGCCGGCTCGATGCCATTGTTCGCGCTCTCGAAGCGCTCGATCGCCAGTTCGGCCAGAACAGTCTGATGGGCCATACCCGCATGCAGGCGGCAATCCCGATTGCCGTTTCGGATCGTCTGTGGTCATTTCGAGCCCCCCGTGAAAGTTAACAGGGTCGGCTAGGGGTGCAGACACTTTCCAGCCAATTCGGTGGCGCTGGCGGG
>NZ_JABEPH010000223.1:0-9926 GCF_013004495.1 Rhizobium sp. SEMIA 4085 | reverse complement strand
CCGGGCCGGCCCTGTCAAGGCCATGTACCTCGACCCAGTTCGCGACACGGTTCCCGACATCATTCTTGGCAACCCCTCCCACCTGATGCTGCGCCCGACGGCAGAGCGCGTGGCCCGCCTCGGCGGCCTCCACAGCCTCATCCGCTGGGAACATCCGATCCTGACGGATTCCGGCGGCTTCCAGGTCATGTCACTTTCAGGTCTTCGCAAGCTCGATGAGCAGGGCGTCACCTTCAAGTCGCATGTCGACGGCAGCCTGCATCACATGTCGCCGGAGCGCTCGATCGAAATCCAGGGGCTGCTCGACTCCGATATCCAGATGCAGCTTGACGAATGCGTGGCGCTTCCGGCTGAACCGCGCGAGATTGAACGCGCAATGGAGCTTTCGCTGCGCTGGGCTGAACGCTGCAAGGTCGCCTTCGGCAACCAGCTGGGCAAGGCGATGTTCGGCATCGTGCAGGGCGGTGATATTCCGGCACTCCGCATCCGCTCGGCCGAAGAGCTGGCACAGCTTGACCTCAAGGGCTATGCGGTCGGCGGTCTTGCGGTTGGCGAACCGCAGGACGTCATGCTGAAGATGCTCGACGAAACTTTGCCGGTGCTGCCCGGCGAAAAGCCGCGCTACCTCATGGGCGTAGGCACGCCCGACGATATCCTGAAATCGGTTGCCCGCGGCATCGACATGTTCGATTGCGTGATGCCGACACGCTCCGGCCGCCATGGCCTGGCCTTTACCCGCCGCGGCAGGGTCAATATCCGCAACGCTCGCCACGCGGAGGATCTGCGTCCGCTCGACGAGCAGTCGAATTGCCCGGCCTCGCGCGATTATTCGCGCGCTTATCTCCACCATCTCGTCCGCGCCAACGAGGCGCTCGGCGGCATGCTGCTCTCGTGGCACAATCTCAGCTACTATCAGGAACTGATGCAGGGCACCCGCACGGCGATTGCCGAGGGTCGCTTCGCCGATTTCATGTCCGAAACCCAGGAGGAATGGGCAAAGGGCGATCTCGAGCGCGCTTGAGGCTGATGGTCTGCCGGTTGTCGGCGCGAGCCAGCGTGCGCCGCGCCTGACAGGTCCAGATCACCGTCGGGACGCTGGTTCTGCTGTCGGTACTGTACGAATTTCGCCTTCATCCGGCAGCTTTTGCTTTCGCCAGCCTTCTCGGCGCCGCGCTCGCATTTTCAGGAATAAGCGGCTAGCGCGGCCTGGCGATCCTTCTTTCCTGCATTGCATTGGAACAGGATCGGCTGCACCGCCGTCAAATGCCTTTGCTGTCGGTGTTCGGCACGATCTGCACGCCGTTGATCTTGTATCCGCCGTCGGGCTGCCGCGTCATCTGGTAGATCGCCGTCCAGTCCTTGCCGTCGCGGCCGGATATTAGGACCTCGTGATAGATCATCGCGCCGTTATCGATGGAGCGGCTGCGGCCGAAAGCATAGTTCCCGGGATGATAGACGGGTTCATAGCTCTTCTTCACCATCGCAAAGAAGACGCCCTTGTCCGGATACATTGCCTTAATGCCGGGCGCTGCAAAGGAATACGCCGTCTCCGCATCATCCTTCAGGAAGGCCGTAATCTGATCCTCGATGATATGCCGCGTCGTCTCGACCGGATCTTCGGCCCGCGCCGGTATCGATACAAAGATCAAAGCAGCACACAGCGCAGACACAGAGGATAAAGCGCGCATGGATTTCTCTCCGGCGATATAAAGCGGAGTGTAGAGTACTTTGCGGATTTGGAAAGTAGGGCAGTCGCTGCGTTCATGCAGACTGTCGGCTCGCATGGCGTCTTCCACCATCGCGGAAGTCTTGCGTTTTCACCTTGCATCTGTGTCGAAGACCGAAAGCGACATCCGCGATCTGTCTGCAGGGGCGGGGGGGGGTGCCGCCAGCCGGGGCGCTCCCAAGGGAAGTAGGGGGGGCCGCGCGCTTTTAGAAGCGAGACCCCCGGCGGGGGTGGGGGCCCCCTGGGACCAGGCATCCCCTCGATGCGGCGCGGGGCAAGTGCCTCGATCAGCCCCGCCGTCTCTCCGCCATCAGAAACACCGCCAGTACAAAACACATAAGGCCAAGGGACGATGGCAGCCCTTGATGTCCGATCAGTTGCATCGCTAGTCCTGTCGTGGGCGAGCCCACGATGCCGCCGATACCCCATACGAACGCGAAGGCCGCGTTTCCGGCGATCAAGGCTTGACCGATGAAACGCTCGCCGAGTTGGATCAGCGACATGGTGTAGATCCCAAACGAGACCCCGCCCCAGACGAAGACGAGCGGCCAGATGAGCCACGCGTTGAAGAGCGACGGCAGCAGAACGCAGCCGACCAGCGAAGCCAGGGCACAGAATAGCATGGTCCGCGTCGAGCCCAATCGTTCGGCCACGCGCCCGAGCAATATCTGCAGGACGGCATTGCCTGCGGTGAAACAGGCGATGAGCGAAGCGATGCGTGCTTCGGCACTGCCAAGCGCGCCACCATAAACCGTGATCAAGGAAATCACGACCTGCTCGAAGGCGGCAGCAGTGAAAACCGCGAACAACAGGAGGGGTGCCCGTGCGAAGAAGCCGCCGACCGATGTTGCCTCACCTTCATGCGGCATCGTCGGCAGGCGCGGCACGACGGCGAGTACGATCAAGCCGCAGAGAGGGAAGGCCACGATGCCGATCATGAAAGGCGGCCAGCCCTGTGTGCCGACAAGGCCGAGCGATAGCGGGCCGATGGCGAAGCCACCCGAAACGATCGATGAATAGAGGCCCATGATGCGGCCCCGGCGTGGCGCGGGCGTGATCGTGATCAGCCAGGTTTCACTGATCACGTAAAGCGGATTGGCGAAGAAGCCGAGCAGGAAGCGCAGAGACATCCAGGGCCAGACCTCCTGCTTCCAGGCAATCGCGATCAGGATGAGCGCGGCGAGGGTGGAACAAAGTATCGCAAGCCGCGCCGCGCCCACGCGCCGCGCCAGCGTCGGAATGAAGGGCGCGGATACAATGAAACCCAGCGGCGTCATCGCCGCCGACAGGCCGATCAGGCCGGGCGCCGTCCCCTGCCGCTCCAGGATGAAGCTGAGCAGCGGATAGGTCAGCCCCTGTGCCACGGCGAACACCGTGACGGTCGCGATGATGCCCGCCATCGCGGCCCATGGGATCTGATCCTCTCGCGGGGATGTCGTGCTGTGCAAGTGCCGGCGAACCGTTGCGGCACGCGGAAACTGGTGCTCCGTTGTCATTGCAGCATTCGCCTTATCGCTGCCAGAAGGGCTTGGCGATCTCTGCCTCAACCTGCCGCCTCGTCAGACCGATATCTTCGATCAAATGGGGATTATCCTTCGACTTTTGCTCAAGTTGCCAGCGAAGGCGTTTGCGCTCGTCCCAGGTCGCGAAAACGCTTCGCAGGGTCGCCAGGCTGTAAGTCCGACGCGACCGTTTCGCCAGCCCCACGGGGGGAACATCGTTCATGGCAACCTCCATATGGTTTGAGGGGCCAGAGCCCTCACACTGAATGAGGATGAATTCTGCAGGATACGAACGGCGCCGTAATTAAGCTCTCCCAAATAGTTCCAAAAACTTCCAAACGGGCTATAGATGCGCCGTATGCAGGGATCGCGCTTTGCCTTTGGTCCGTTCGTGCTTGATCCGGGTGCGGGAACGCTCCTTCGGAACGATGATCCCGTTGCCATCGGCTACCGCGGACTAAAGCTGCTTGCGGCGCTTGCCGGGCGGCCTGGCGAAATCCTGGGCAAGGCTGAGTTGATGGACGCGGCATGGCCGGGCACAGCCGTCGAGGAAGGTAACCTCACTGTCCAGATCGCGCAGCTTAGGAAGCTGCTTGGTCCGGCCACCGATGGCGGTGAATGGATCGCCACGGTTCCCCGCGTCGGCTACCGCTTCACGGGTGCCATCGAATACCTTGGTGGCGCGAAGCAAAAACCTTTGCCACTGCCCGACAAGCCATCGATAGCCGTGCTGCCCTTCGTGAATGTCAGCAACGATCTCGAGCAGGAATCCTTCGCGGACGGGTTGACCGAAGACCTGATTACCGACCTGTCCAGGATCTCTGGGCTGTTCGTCATCGCACGCAACTCGGCCTTTGCCTACAAGGGAAAAGCGATGGATGTGCGCGCGATCGCTGAGAACCTCGGCGTGCGCTACCTTCTGGAGGGGAGCGCAAGACGTGCCGCGGGGCGCGTACGCATCAATGCCCAGCTGGTCGACGCCGTGAGTGGCGATCACCTATGGGCGGAACGCTTCGATCGCAGCCTGGATGATATCTTTGCCGTTCAAGACGAGGTCACTGGCAAAATCGTGGAGGCGCTGCTCGGCCGGCTGCGTGCACCGCCGCCGCGCAATCGGCCCAAAAATCTCGAGGCTTACGATCTCTGCGTGCGGGCGCGCAAGCTGATGGATGACTCGCCGCAGACGGCACGGGAAGCGCACCTGATGCTGACGCGCGCGGTTTCACTCGATCCAGAGTATGCCGAGGCCTACCGCTGGCTTGCCGTGAACCACTGGATGGGATGGGTACATAGCGGCGGACCAACGGGAGCTGCCCGCAGTGACGCTTTGAAGCTGGCGCGCAAAGCTGTGGCACTTGATCCCACCGATGCTGGCTGTCGCTGGAGCCTTGCTTACTTACTTGCCTATGAGCGCAGCTTCGCCGAGGCGGACGCGGAATTCGCCAAGGCGATCGAGCTCGACCCGAACGAAGCCGACACCTGGGCGGCGCTATCCGACATTACGGTCCTGGCCGGGCGGGTCGAGGAGGGCCTTGAGCACATCCGCAAGGCGTTCCGGCTGAATCCGCTTCCGGCAAGCTGGACCTATCTGACGCTCGGCCAGGCGCAATATGCGGCCGGTGAATACGAAGCCGCTATCGAGACACTGCGTCGGGAAGAGACTTATCGTACAAGCTCACGCCGTTTCCTGGCGGCAAGCCTTGCCCAACTGGGCCGGCTCGACGAGGCGCGCGCAGAGGTCGAACTGTTCCTCGTCGGCAACCCGCATTTCACCATCCGCCACTGGGCCACGACGGAGCCGTTCCGTGACGCTGCGACGCTCGAGCATTTCGTTGATGGGTACCGTAAGGCCGGTCTTCCGGAGTGACCCTCACAAACAGCCATTCAATCCGAAGGCTGCTGTATCGGCGTCTTCGCACGGTTCGTGCGACCTATTCCTCAAAGCGGCTCGTGGCGTCGCGATCGCGGTCGTATCGTCTCGTGAGCGGAAACAGCGGCAACCAGGACTCGCGACGGACGATCCAGCTTTCGTAGGTCGGCATCAGCTGGTCAGGGGCATCCAGGCATCCCAGGTTCACTTCAATTTCGTCTGCCGTGCGTGCGAAAACGGGTGAGCCGCAGCGAGGACAGAAATACCGCCCCGCGTAGTCTCGTGTTTCGCCATCGATCGTCACCGCATCCTGAGGGAAGATCGCGGAAGCGTGAAAAAGAGCCCCATGATGCTACCGGCAGTCGAGACAATGACAAAGGCCGACCCGGTATGGGAGTCCCGACGCCACAATTCGGACGTTGCCGCACAAGCAACCGCCGGGAAATCTGTCCATGTTGCGTCTCCTCTAAAGTCAAACGGTCGGACCACCTTCGATCTGACCGGCTGGTCGGGGTTGCAAGGCGGGGCGGGTGCATCACCCACCCATTGGCCTTAGATCCCATTAACAGTGAACAGCGCCCGGCGCTCTGGCGGAGAGTGAGGACTGCATCAAAGCGCTCGCGCGGAAGGAAATAGATCATGGGAGCCAACACCCGTTCAATCAGAAGTACAGGCCGCTGTCTGCACTGATCTTGGCGCGAACGGCTTAATCAAGCCCTAGCACCAGTAAATATTGCCGGCAGTTTCGTATTGCTCTCAACCGAATTTATCGGGGTGGCATTCGCTCGAATTTCTGCAACGAGGAATCAATCGTGTCCCACCCATGGCCGCGAACAGTGAATGTGACCGCCTGTGGGTTGAATTGGCCAGGGTCGTCAAGGCTGGTCGCGGGGACCGCAATCAGTTCCGGCATTGCGACGGATGTCAGATAGACCGGTGTTCCACAGGTGGGGCAGAAGGCGTGGACCTTTTCGTTCCCGCTATCGCCCGCGACCCGCCAGGTGTTCGGTTCGCCTGTAATTGTCACATCGGCTCGCCGGGGGAAGGTCAGATAGGATCCATGCCCCGTGCCACTTCGTTTCTGGCAATCGCGACATTGGCAGTGGTTCTCGAAGATGGGTTCGCTGCTCGTTTCATAGCGTATCGCGCCGCACGCGCATCCGCCGGTATAGGTCTTGGTCACTATCATTCTCCCGCTGGCAGACTTGTTGATTGGCACCGCAAGGGATCAGGCCGATTTCGGCTTGGCGAAAAGGTCAATTCCGCTGCCGGTTTCCAGGAAGGATTTCAGGCTGGATAGGACGGCCGGCCAACCTTGTTTGATGCCTTTCGCCATCCCGCTGCCGGCTTCGAGTTCGTCATGGGTGACGGTCAGCCGGACCATGTTGTCGTATTCCTCGATCGCGAACGTCACCCGACTGTAGCTTGCCGGGTCGGATGCCTGCGAAGCATTCGCCCAGGTGATGACGAGACGGGTCGGCGGCGAGACCTCAATGACCTTGCCTACGAGTTCAACAGTCCGCTCATCGTTGGCACGGACATGTTCCCATTTCGATCCGGGCTTCCAGTCGGAGACGTTCTCGTGGCCCCAGTAGCACCTTGCGACGTCCGGTTTCGTTATGGCCTCGAACACCTTTTCCGGGGTCGAGAGAATATAGGTCACGTATACAAAGCTGGTCATTTCTTTGGTCATTGTTTACTCTCCTTCGAGTTCCGTCTTCAGATCATGCAGCAGGCTAAGCCGCTGATGTTCGAATTTCCGCACCCACCGTTCGTAGACCTCGTGGAGCGGCACGGGATTGATGAAATGCAGCTTTTCCCGACCGCGCCTGGCGGTGCTCACTAGATTGGCCGCCTCCAATATCCCGAGGTGCTGGGTGACGGATTGCCGGGCCATCTCCAGGTTGTCGCAAAGCTGGCCGAGCGTCTGCCCGTTCCTCTCACAAAGAAGGTCAAGCAGCTTTCTGCGTGTCGGGTCGCCCAGCGCTTTGAAAACCTTGTCAGCGTCCATTGATCTCACTCGAATGTGACGCCACAATATGCAGGTATCCAACTGCATGTCAAGCGCAGGTATTTACCTGCATTTCAAGTGACAGCGGTGGAAGGTGATCGAGCGCCGAGCGGCGTTGGGCCGGCCGATCGCCTTGTGCCCGGATCGACGCCGCGCCATTCGTCCTGATCCGCTCCAGCAGCCGGCGCACCTGGCGCTCGCTTAAGCCCAGAACATGCGCCGCCGACACGATCGTCATCCGGCCGTCGACGACCTTCGACAAAACCTCGATCCGCTGCAGATCACGCTCGCTCATCGCAATTAATCCCATCCGCAATCTCCCAGGTCATCAAAACCCGGGGAGAGTGACATTCTTACTTTGCAGAAACAGGACACTTCAACTTTGCGGTGGAGAATCTACGCCAAGTGCAACATGCCGGACTGCAGGGTAGGGGATCAGCCACTTTGGCGCAAATGGGCGATGAACACTTCGGCCGGTGTTTTGTAGCCGAGGCATTTGCGTGGCTGCGCATTCAACTGATGGGCGAGGTGGACGAGCTGTTGTTGGGTGATGTTGGATAGGTCGGTGTCGCCAGGCAGGAAGCGTCGGATTCGCTTGTTGGCATTTTCCACAGCTCCCTTCTGCCACGGCGAGTTTGGGTCGCAAAACCAGCTCCTGGCGCCGAGCCCGTCTTCCAAAGCTCGAAAGCCGGCAAACTCGGTACCACGGTCAAACGTAAAGCTTTGGCGTGCAAATGACGGCAGGGGTGAGCAGGCGGCGATGATCTTGTCGATGATCGGTCGCGAGTGGCGGCTGCGGTTCTTGATCAGCACGGTGTAGCGGCTCACGCGTTCAACGAGCGACGTCACATTGCAATGGCCAAGTTTGCGATCGAAGATCAGCAGATCGCCCTCCCAATGCCCGAACTGCGACCGATCACCAATAAAATCAAATCGTTGCGAGATCCTGTACTCAAACGGGATCAAGCCGTCACGCGGCTTGCGGGATCCGCGCGGCCGGCGCCGGCGTCGCCGTTCAGGCAGGTGCTCGTAGAGGCCGAGCGGATAGTCTTCCTTGCAATAGATGAAGCGGTAGATTGTTTCCGGGCAAACGCGGATGACACTGACACCGTCGGCAAGCAAACGGCCGGCAATCTGTTCTGGAGACCAATGCGCCTTCAGTTGCTCGATCACCAGCTCGCGCAGCTCCGGATGGCGTCTAAGCTTGCGCAGCCGCCGGCGCCGTTCCTTGCTGATGTCGTCGGCGATGGTGCCGAAGTAGCCGCTGTATTCCGGAAATTCGTGGTCGTGGAACGTGTTGCGCTTGAGCTCGCGGTAAATCGTCGAGCGATGCCGCCCGAGCTGGCGAGCGATCTCACCAACCGGAAGTTTGCGCTCCTTCATCTGATATAAGCGCCGACGATCGGCGAGGGTGAATTGCGAATAGCAGTGCGACACGCCATAATCTCCAAGGTGAAACCATTGAAATCATTGCCATGTCGCACTTGAAAATAGAATGTACCCCCCTTACACACAATGTAACAGCTAATTAAAGATGAGACAAAGTAATCAATTTAGAAACGCGACATCATACTATCCATTATTGATGGCGTTTCAAGATTCGATGTTGATGAATACACAGAGGTAAGCCGCCGTCCGGGTGGAGCTTGTCGGTGTTGCGCAGGCCGGTCGGCGGCGCGTGGCTCAAGCGCACCAATATACTTTAGCTTTCTCAATCCGGATCGCTTACGTCACTCGCTGTTAAGCTGGCTCGCCAATACCTGCTGCCGTCGGGCGATAACGACTGGATCCTTCGTAAAATCCGTCTTCCGTCCTGGCTTGGTGCCGCGCTGCTGATAGCCATTGCTCTGGCTGCCATCACGAATGCCGAACATATGGTCCGTCTGGCCGGTGCGGCGAGGCCCACTTTTGCTGCGTTCCTGTTGGCGCCCGGCCTGCAGCTCGGCCACGATTGAAAGCATGTCGTCCAGCCGCTTGTTCTCGACCACCTCGGAGCGGTGCACGGAGCGTAACATGTCGAACGTTCTGTAGGGCAGGGAGGCTTCCCCGTCTGTGATCTCCAGGCGCCCGTCCGGATAGTCGCATACGACAACCTTCTTGCCCGCCAGCCCCGTTGCGCGCTCTGTCGGATCGAGAATGAACATCACCTTGTCATAGCGCAGCGTCAAGGAATGCGACAGCTTACGAACCTCCTTGCGGCACATGGCACCATCGAGGTTCTCGTGATCCGCCAGCGGCCGATGCATGTCCTTCGCATTGCGTGGCGGCTTGGCGAAGCGAGAATTGAAATCCGCCATGAACTCTGGGGCATAGGCGTTGGCCGCCTCGATCGTGTCGATCCCGCGAAGCCGCAGTTCCTTCACCAGCCGATCCTGCAGCGTCTGATTGGCGCGCTCCACACGGCCTTTCGCCTGCGGAGTGTTGGCGCAGATGATGTCGATGTTCAGCTCATAAAGCGCCCGGCCGAACTGCGTCAGGCCGCTCGTCCGGTCCGTCATCGAGGCGTGTGTGCTGCGGAAGATGCCATGCTTGTCGCTGTAGAACGCAATTGGCTTGCCCCATTGCTGCAAGTAAGCCTTCGTCGCGTGCAGATAGTCGAAGGTGTTCTCTGAAGTCGCAAAGCGCAGATGCAACAGCTTGCCGGTGGCATCGTCGATATAAACGAGCAGGGCGCATTTGCGGCCACGGTTCTCGAACATGGAGTAATCGCGGCGCAACCGTCTGCGGCTTTTTGGCTGGCGAGGGTGGTTGCCCCCGATAGGATGGAAATACGGGCTCTCGATTGGAACCGGGCCCAAACATCGAATGGAGGCAACC
>NZ_JABEPH010000222.1:0-10153 GCF_013004495.1 Rhizobium sp. SEMIA 4085 | reverse complement strand
GTCATGGGAGGACTATGACCACGCAGTCATCGGCGTCGGTGATTTGTCGGCGCTGGCAGATATTTTCAAGCGCAACAACATCACCCGCGTCGTCATGTCTGGCGTCGTTCGCCGTCGCCCCGAATGGCGGGAACTGAGGCCAACCTGGTGGACGGTGGCAAAGATGCCGGGTGTGGTGCGTACGCTGCTTTCGGGCGGCGACGATACCGTGTTGCAGATGGTCATCAAGCTCATCGAAGACGACGGTCGGCGGGTCGTCGGCGCGCAGGATATTGCCCCCGACCTGCTGGCGGCTGTCGGGCCGATCGGCGCCATGTCGCCGGGGAATGACGACAAGATCGATATCCTGAAGGCGGCAGCAGCCGCCGAAGCGCTTGGTGCGCTCGATGTCGGGCAGGGCGCAGTCTCCGTCGGCGGACGCATCGTGGCGCTCGAAGGCGCCGAAGGGACCGACGGAATGCTTGAGCGCGTCGCATCGCTGCGTGGCGCCGGGCGTATATCGCCGCGCCGCCGTGGCGTGCTGGTCAAGCTCTGCAAGCCGCAGCAGGATGTCCGCGCCGACCTTCCGTCGATCGGCCTCTCCACGGTGACGAATGCCAAGGCGGCGGGTTTGGCGGGAATTGCAATCGAGGCGGGACGTGCTCTCGTGCTGGATCGCCAGGCTGTGATCAAGGCAGCCGACGAAGCCGGGCTTTTTGTCTGCGGGCTCGATCGCGGCCTGCCGTCATGGGGGCTGTGATGAAGATCGCGATCGTGGTAGGCGAGGTTTCCGGAGACCTTCTCGGCGCCGATCTCGTGGCTGCACTGAAGCGCAGGCATGCCGGGATTGAACTTGTCGGCGTCGGCGGCGACGCGCTGGAGGCACAGGGGCTGAAGTCGCTCTTCGACTTCTCCGAGCTTTCGATTATGGGCATCACACAGGTGCTTGGAAAATTGCCGAAGCTTGTCGCCCGCATCAGGCAGACGACGGCTGCAATCGTTGCGGCAAAGCCCGATATTCTTTTCATCATCGACAGCCCGGATTTTACCCATCGCGTTGCCAAACGTGTTCGCGAAGCCCTGCCGGAACTCCCGGTCGTCAATTATGTCTGTCCCAGCGTTTGGGCGTGGAAGGAATATCGCGCCCAGCAGATGCTCGGTTATGTCGACCATGTGCTGGCCGTTCTGCCGTTCGAGCCCGCGGTGATGGAGCAGCTCGGCGGACCGCAGACGACCTATGTCGGCCACAGGTTGACGGCGGATGCGGACCTGATTGCCGCCAGGCGCGGCCGGGCAGAAAAGCTCAGGACCGTCGGCGAGGGCCGGAAAACGATCATGCTGCTCCCGGGCTCGCGCTCGTCGGAGATCACAAAGCTGCTTCCCTATTTTCGCGATGCCGTCAATGAGCTCGTCGCCCGCGGTGGCACAATGCGGTTTCTCATGCCGACCGTCAGCCGCAGGGAATCGATGGTTCGCAACCTCGTGGAGGACTGGGAAACGAAACCGGAGATCCTGATTGGCAATGAACAGAAATGGCGAGCTTTCGCGGAGGCCGATGCGGCAATGGCTGCCTCGGGGACTGTCATCCTCGAGCTTGCACTTACAGGCGTGCCGACAGTCTCAGTCTATAAGACAGACTGGATCATCACGATGATGACGCGGCGCATCAAGACGTGGACAGGAGCAATCCCGAATCTGATCGCCGACTATGCCGTCGTCCCCGAATATATCAACGAGGTCGTTCGTGGCGCGAGTTTGGCGCGCTGGATGGAACGCCTTTCCAGCGACACGCTCCAGCGGCGCGCAATGCTCGAAGGTTTCGACCTTGTCTGGCAGCGCATGCAGACGGAAAAGCCGCCGGGCGAGAAAGCGGCGGATATCGTTCTCGACATTCTGGACAGGAAAAAACCCGGCCGTCTCTGACCGGGTTTTTTCGGGCGGAAGCGGCTTAGCGCTTCGAAACCGGAACGTAGTCGCGCAGCGGTTCGCCGATATAGAGCTGGCGCGGGCGGCCGATGCGCTGCTGTGGATCCTCGATCATCTCGTTCCACTGGGCGATCCAGCCAACCGTACGGGCCAACGCAAAGAGCACCGTAAACATCGTCGTGGGGAAGCCCAGCGCCTTCAGCGTGATGCCGGAATAGAAGTCGATGTTCGGGTAGAGCTTCTTTTCGATGAAGTATTCGTCGGTCAGCGCGATGCGTTCCAGCTCCATCGCGACTTCGAGAAGCGGATCGTCCTTGTGACCGAGTTCGGCGAGGACCTCATGCGTCGTCTTCTGCATGATCTTGGCGCGCGGATCGTAGTTCTTGTAGACACGGTGACCGAAGCCCATCAGGCGGAACGGGTCATTCTTGTCCTTGGCGCGGGCAATATATTCCGGAATGCGCTCGACCGAGCCGATTTCCGAAAGCATGTTGAGCGCCGCCTCGTTGGCACCGCCATGAGCCGGGCCCCAAAGGCAGGCAATGCCGGCCGCGATGCATGCGAACGGGTTGGCGCCCGAAGAGCCGGCGAGACGAACTGTCGAGGTCGAGGCGTTCTGCTCGTGATCGGCGTGCAGGATGAAGATACGGTCCATGGCGCGCGAGAGGACCGGGTTCACGACATATTCTTCGCACGGGACCGCGAAGCACATGCGCAGGAAGTTCGAGGCGTAGTCGAGATCGTTCTTCGGATAAACGAAGGGCTGGCCGATATAGTACTTGTAGGCCATGGCCGCGATAGTCGGCATCTTGGCGATCATGCGTAGGCTTGCGACCATGCGCTGATGCGGATCGGTGATGTCTGTCGAGTCGTGGTAGAAGGCAGACAGAGCGCCGACACAGCCGCACATGACGGCCATCGGATGGGCGTCGCGGCGGAAGCCGGTGAAGAAGCGAGACATCTGCTCGTGCACCATGGTGTGATGCGTGACGCGGTAGTCGAAGTCCTTCTTCTGGGCAGCCGTCGGCAATTCGCCGTAAAGCAGTAGATAGCAGACTTCCAGGAAGTCGCCATGTTCAGCAAGCTGTTCGATCGGGTAGCCGCGATGCAGCAGAATGCCTTCATCGCCGTCGATATAGGTGATCTTCGATTCACAGGAAGCGGTCGAGGTGAAACCAGGATCGTACGTGAAGGAACCGGTGTTTTTATAGAGTGCACCAATATCGATGACGTCCGGACCGATCGTTCCGCTTTTCACGGAAAGATTGGCGGTTTTGTCGCCGATTTTGATTGTTGCGCTTTGATCCGTCATGCTGATCCTCCAAACTGGCGGCGGCGCCATAAAAGCGCCATAGGGTTAAGCGTCCTCTCCGATAGCTATATGATCAGAGCGCCAATGCCAAGTTACCGTGGCGCCATTTTGTGCATCGCAGTATCAACTTTTGGACACTCCTGCGATGCCGGAGGCGCATAGCGGAAGCCAATGATTTAATTCGGCTTTTTGCAATCCAATTTTTTGGTCTTTTTTCAATCGATTATTGTTGCTGAAACGCCCTCAGGGCTGCATTCTGGTTGTATTCATAGGCTGTCGGCATGCTGGGTGCATGCCGGAGTTGAAAACGGCTGAGCTGCGCATTTCCGCTTCTGTAGATGTCGCGGACAAGCAGTTTGCGAGCTTCCCGGCTTGCGCTTTTGGAATGCGGGAAGGAGCCTTCGGCAACAGGACAGCGCTCGCCCGTCAATAGCCACCGTTCACCCCAATAGCCACAGATCAGTCATTGTGGATGCATACCGGCTTTCGGCCTGCAAATGGCGAGCGAAGGAGCCGCTCAGGGCACGCGCCTGCGCATTGCGACGGTTTTTTCGAGCTTGGGCGGCGATCTGGTTTGCGTCCGGCACGAATCTTTCGCCGCCTTCTTCGATCATATGGCCATGCTCAGCGCTTTGGCTTTGACCGATCGCAGCCGTGAGGCGCGCTGCGACCCGCGAAAAGACGGGGGATGCAAACTTTTCATCGCGGCAGCAGGAAGAGGTAAGCAATGCGATGCGAAACGGTGCCACGCCCGGCTTGCGATGCCGCGGACATCGTCCGTCACGCGGGCAAGGTTGCGGTTCGGCGCCTGCCAATGGCGCAGTGCATTTCGCGGATGAAACCTCGCGGAAAACCGGCGCCGTCGAACCGTGCTTTGAACAACTGCCTTCGAGAAACTCGATTGCCCGTAGAGCTTGGCGCGCCGGCGCCTTTGCCGGCGACGCGCTGCCAGTCAATGGTAGCGGCGGATAAGGCCGACGAGCTTACCCTGAACCTTCACGCGATCCGGTCCAAAGATGCGCGTTTCGTAGGCCGGGTTCGCCGCTTCAAGCGCGATGGACGCACCCTTGCGGCGGAACCGCTTCAGCGTCGCTTCCTCGTCATCGACCAGTGCCACGACAATGTCGCCGGGATTGGCGGTGCTGGTGTTGCGGATGATGACCGTGTCGCCATCGAAGATGCCAGCATCGATCATCGAATCGCCCTTGACCTCAAGCGCATAGTGTTCGCCGGAGCCGAGCATATCGGCCGGAACGTTGATGTCGTGCGTGTTGTTCTGGATCGCCGAGATCGGCACGCCTGCCGCAATGCGGCCCATGACGGGAACCGAAATAGAGCTGTTATTGTCTTCGTTCGCCGGCTTCGGCGCGGCGGCAGCAGGCTGCGGCTTGCCGAGGCTGCCCTCGATGACGCTCGGCGAAAAGCCGCGGCGGGGCTGCATGCTCGGGCTGTAGGCTTCCGGCAGCTTGATCACTTCAAGCGCGCGGGCGCGGTTCGGTAGGCGACGAATGAAACCGCGCTCTTCCAGAGCGGTAATCAGCCGGTGGATGCCGGATTTGGACGCGAGATCCAGTGCATCCTTCATTTCGTCGAAGGATGGCGGAACGCCGGATTCCTTCATACGCTCATGAATGAAGAGGAGAAGCTCCTGTTGTTTGCGTGTCAGCATCGAAGTTTAACCCCAAATTCGTGAAACAAAGCCAGAACAGACACTATATGTTCCATATGTGTTCCGCAAGTACCTAAATTTTCGTAAAACTTCGTCCCAATACCGGTCATTTTCGGAAACTTTGTTTGCCGGATCATCGCTTTCAGCTTGCATTGACCACGTAGCGGCACACATCTTCAGCACAGGAAATGGAGACCTGGCGCCATGCAGCATCCGTTGGATCATCTTGTTCTACCGGTCACCAACATCGATCTCGCGCGGGAGCGGCTGGGACGACTGGGGTTCACGGTTGCCGCCGAGGGCCGTCATCCTTTCGGCACAGTGAATGCTTGCGTTTTTTTCGCCGACAAGACCTACCTCGAGCCGCTTGGCGTCGCGAGTGCGAAAGAATGTGAAGAATCAGTGCGGCACGGAAACGTGTTTGTGGCGCGCGACCAGGCCTTTCGTTTCCGGTGCGGCAATGACGGATTCTCTGCGGCAGCATTCAGCACGGACGACGCGGACGCCGATCATGCTCATTTCGTGCGTGCGAGAAAGAGCGGCGGCGCCATGCTGGAGTTTTCGCGCCTGATCAAGATGCCGGACGGGTCGCAATCGACAGGCACTTTCAAGCTTGCGTTTGCCGCCGATCTTCGGGCGCCGGATTTCTTCCTGTTTGACTGCCAGCGCATCAACGCCTCTCCGGCCGATCGGAGCGCGTTAGAAAAGCACGCGAACGGTGCAACCGGTATCTCGGAGATGGTGCTAAGCGCGCCCGAGCCTGAAGCCTTCGGCTCGTTCCTTCAGTTGGCCGTGTCTACGACAGAAATTGAGCGGACACCGTTTGGCGTGGCGATCGCGGCAGCGAATGTCAGGATCAGTCTGCTGTCGCCGGAAGGGGTGGAGGCTTATTTCGATTCGGTGCCGTTAACCGTGGATAAGGGTCTGAGAGGCAGCGCTATCGTTTTCCGCACCACCGATCTTGCCGTGACAGAAGCGCTTTTGGCTGATAACGGGATGCCCTATACACGCAAGAACAACAGAGTCCTGGTGAAGCCTGCGCCCGGCCAAGGCGCGATCTTCGCCTTCGAGGAGACCCGATGAGCAATACGAATTCCGAAGTCGCAGTCGGCGAAGGTGCCGGCCGCGTCGTATTTTCCAACAGTGGCAGGCTGTCGCTGATCGCCGGCGCATGCGAAATGGAGAGCCGCGACCATGCCTTCATGGTTGCTGGCACGCTCAAGGAGCTTTGCGGCAAGCTTGGCATCGGGCTCGTCTACAAGACCTCCTTCGACAAGGCGAACCGCTCTTCGCTGTCGAGCAAACGCGGTATCGGTCTAGAGAAGGGCTTGAAAGTCTTCGCCGACCTCAAGAAGGAACTCGGCATTCCGGTTCTGACAGATATCCATTCGGAAGAGCAATGCGCGCTGGTCGCCGAGGTCGTGGACGTTCTGCAGATCCCGGCCTTCCTCTCCCGTCAGACGGACCTGCTTGTGGCAGCCGCGAAGACCGGCCGTGTCATCAATGTCAAGAAGGGCCAGTTTCTCGCTCCCTGGGACATGAAGAATGTTCTCGCCAAGCTAAATCAGAGCGGCAACCCGAACGTTCTGCTTTGTGAGCGTGGCGCGTCCTTCGGTTACAATACGCTGGTCTCGGACATGCGCTCGCTGCCGATCATGGCGGCCATGGGGGCTCCGGTCATTTTCGATGCGACCCATTCCGTACAACAGCCAGGTGGCCAGGGCACGACGTCGGGCGGGGAGCGCCAGTTCGTCGAGACGCTGGCGCGGGCGGCGGTTGCGGTCGGAGTTGCAGGTGTCTTCATCGAGACCCACCAGGATCCGGACAATGCCCCCTGCGACGGCCCCAATATGGTGTACTTGAACGACATGCCGCGGCTTCTGGAAAAGCTGTTGGCCCTCGACGCCGTCGCCAAGGCGGAGCGATCCTGGCCGAAGGTGCCCGCCGTCAACCGGCGAGCGCCATCCTTTGGCTTGAGTACGACCGCGTTGCGGCGGACGTCGTTACGTCATCGAGAAGGAAGCGGGCCAGCAGGTGATTGAGGTGTATCGCCTCGTCACCGAGTTCGCGGCAGGCGGCATTTGTCTGTTCAACCATCGCCGCGTTCTGCTGCGTGACGCTGTCCATAGTGTTGACGGCGGCGTTGACTTCCAGGAGAGCGGTCGTTTGTTCGGCAGAGGAACGCACGATCGACTCGATCAACGCGGTCACCTTCAGAACCTGCTGATCGATATTGCCGAGCGCTTCACCGGTGCGGTTGACCAAGGCAACGCCGGCCGAAACCTGGCTGGAAGACGTCTCGATCAGCTGCTTGATTTCCTTTGCCAGATTGGCGGAGCGGCTGGCAAGGTCGCGCACTTCCTGTGCAACCACCGCAAAACCCTTTCCGGCCTCGCCGGCGCGGGCGGCTTCCACGCCGGCATTGAGCGCGAGCAGGTTGGTCTGGAAGGCGATTTCGTCGATGACGTTGATGATCTCGCCGATCTGTGCAGATGATGTCTCGATCTCCTCCATCGCAGCGACCGCCTCGTGCACGACGGTTGCCGAATAGCTGGCGCTTTCCTTTGTCGCCGTCATCATCACGTTGGCTTCTTTGGCCCGTACCGACGAGTTCTTGACGGTGACCGTGATCTGGTCGAGCGCCGAGGCCGCCTGCTCCAGCGAGGCGGCTTGATGTTCGGTTCGCCGGGCCAGATCGTTTGTGCTCGATGCGATTTCGCCGGAGCCGCTCCTTACTACATTCGTCACGATCGAGATTTCCTTCATCGCTTCACAAAGCGTGCGGACGCTCGAATTGAACTGCTCGCGCAGCTTCTCGTAGGCTGCGTCGAAAGGCTCGCTAAGCTGGACCGTGAGATCGCCGCCGGAGAGCCGTTCCAGGCCGCGGCTCAGGCTGGCGATGACGCCCTCGCGGATGGCTTCCTCGTCTGCATTGGCAGCGGCAAGCGCCGCATCGCGCTGTGCTTGGGCCTGACGTTCGGCATCCTGGCGGGCACGGATATTGTTCCGCTCTTCGGCGGATTCGCGGAAGACGGGGACGGCGCGCGCCATCTCCCCGATCTCGTCGGCACGCCGGCTGAAGGGCACATCCTTCGAATAGTCGCCGCCGGCAAGGATCGCCATATAGTCGCGCATCGCCGAGATCGGCACGATGGCGCGGCGGCGGAAGACGTAAAGGCCGCCAAGAAGCAGGCAGAGCGAGACTGCGGCAGCCGCGAGCGTGATAGCCGAAAGGATGCGTGTCTGTTCGGCGGCGTCCTTTTCAGCGGACGCCAGGAAGGTGTTCGCCATACCGACGAGTTCGTTGACGGCGTTTTCATGGATATGGAAATTCGTCGCAAGCTTTTCGAAGGACGCCGGAATGACTGCGGAGTCATTCTTGACAATGGCCGGAGCGAGTTCCTCCCGCATCACCTTCCAAAACACCTCGCCTTTGACAAGGACATCGTTCAAGAGCTTCTGCTTGAGGTCCGAGCTGAGCGCGGTCGCCAGCCAATATTTGCGGCGGTCCTCGTAGGCGGGCTTCAGGACATTTTCTATGCGGTCGACGTTATTCTTGGCAACGCCGGGGCGCTGCACCGCTTCGAGCGCAAGCATGTAAGACTCAACGAGGTAGAGGGGCGGCGGCAGTATATCGGCGACGAGATCCTTGCCGTAGATGATTTGTTTGTACATCTCGCCGTTCACCCGCAGCTTATTGAAGGCATAATTCTGTATGCCGATCGAAGCGATCAATCCCGCGGCGACGACCATCGCGAAAATAGCAAGGCTGCGTGCAATATTGAGTTTCATCCTGCGCCCCATGAAGTGAATAGCGAACAGATGCTGTTCGTTTGAAATTATTCTGGAATTTTCGAGGGACCTGAAATCGTGAGATCCGTATAACCAAGCGGATTTGGACCGCACGAGGAAGCGCATCATGCAATACTACTTGCCGGGAAGCGGGGCAGTATTTCCTCACTGAGTATTAATTATAATATTGATTGGTTACTGACCGATAAATTTACAACCAGATCGAAAGTGACCGGGTATCATTTCAAAACCTGAGGTTCCGAAAAGCCGGAGCAAGCTCGCGACAGGGATCGATGGGGTGCGAGCGGCTTCTTCAAAAGCCTGACATATTCGGGCTATAGGCCATACCATGCCGTGTGTCGTCGGTGTGGCATTGTAATTTGCGTGCCTTCGATTAAACAGGCTTCGAACGATTAATCACCCACCGAGCAGGAAGAGATCATGACTGCAATTACCGACATTATCGCCCGCGAGATTCTCGACAGCCGTGGCAATCCGACCGTTGAAGTCGATGTCTATCTCGAAGACGGCAGCATGGGCCGTGCGGCTGTGCCGTCCGGCGCCTCGACCGGTGCGCATGAGGCCGTCGAAGTTCGCGACGGCGGCAAGCGCTATCTCGGCAAGGGTGTTGAAAAGGCCGTCGAGGCTGCCAACACGGAAATCTTCGACGCGATCGGCGGCATCGATGCCGAAAACCAGATCCAGATCGACAACATCATGATCGACCTGGACGGCACGGCGAACAAGGCCCGCCTCGGCGCCAATGCCATCCTCGGCGTATCGCTCGCCGTCGCCAAGGCTGCCGCCCAGGCTGCCGGCCTGCCGCTCTATCGCTACGTTGGGGGCGCGAGCGCGCATCTGCTGCCGGTTCCGATGATGAACATCATCAACGGCGGCGCGCATGCCGACAATCCGATCGACTTCCAGGAGTTCATGATCATGCCGGTCGGCGCCGATTCGATCCGCGAAGCGGTTCGCATGGGCTCGGAAGTCTTCCACGTCCTCAAGAAGGAGCTCTCGGCCCAGGGGCACAACACCAATGGCGGCGACGAGGGCGGATTTGCGCCGGGCCTGAAGAGCGCGTCCGAAGCGCTCGACTTCATCATGAAGTCGATCGAGAAAGCCGGCTACAAGCCGGGCGATGACATCTGCCTCGGTCTCGATTGCGCTTCGACGGAATTCTTCAAGGACGGCAAGTATGTTCTGGAAGGAGAGGGCCGCACGCTTGAATCGGGCGCCATGGCTGAATACCTCGCCGATCTCGCCGGCAAGTACCCGATCATCTCGATCGAGGACGGCATGGCTGAGGACGATTGGGACGGCTGGAAGGCGCTGACGGACCTCGCAGGCAAGAAGGTGCAGCGGGTGGGCGACGAGCTGTTCGTCACCAACTAGGAGCGCCTGCGCGACGGCATCCGCCTGGGGGGCGCCAACGCGATCCTCGGGAAGGGAAACCAGACCGGATATCCGACCGA
>NZ_JABEPH010000221.1:0-10174 GCF_013004495.1 Rhizobium sp. SEMIA 4085 | reverse complement strand
GATCGAGACCTTCCAGTACCTTGTCGGCGATATCGCCGCGCGTCGGCAGGCTGCCGTACTTCGCCATGACTTTCTGGCCATCCACTGAGTAGACGTATTCGAGGAATTCCTTCACAGCGTCGATCTTCTTCGTGCCCTTGGTGATGACGAAATTATCGCCGCCGGCGAAGGAGGACGGCGTTCCTTCGACGCCGGGAATGAGCGTGACCCCGAAATTGATGTCCGGATGTTCGGTCACCAGTGTGCCGATGGCAAAGGCGCCGAGGCTCTGCTGACCGATTTTGCCATTGGTGAAGGTGAGGAAGTTCGCGCCGTTGTCGCTTGCAGCTCCCGCCGGCACGAGGTCCTTCTTGACCATGTTGCGATAAATATCGACGGCCTTGCGCATTTGCGGGGTATCAAGCGTTGCTGCCTTGCTGTCGGCCGACAGGATATCGGCTCCGGCACCCCACACGAGCGGCGTGAAGGTGAATATCATGCAGCCACCGCAGCCGCCGCCGGAGAAATAAAATCCGTAGGTGTCTTCACCGAGTGCTCGGATCTTTTCCGCGTTGGCGGTAATTTCGTCCCATGTTGCCGGTGCCTTTTCCGGGTCGAGACCGGCCTTCTTGTAGAGATCCTTGTTCCACGCGAAGACCGATGTCTCGACGGAGAGCGGCAGGCCGTAAATCCGGTCCTGATAGGTTCCGAGGCGAACATGTGACGGCGACAGCGAATTGAAGTAAGGCAGAGCTTTTGCCCAGTCCGTCAGGTCCTCCAACTGGCCGGCCGCAGCAAAGGCGGGGTTATAGATAAGATCCATCGAAAGGGCGTCAGGAGCCTGTCCGCCGGCAATCGCGGTTGCATATTTCTGCACCAGTTCGGAAAATGGTACCTCGGTTGCGACGACCTGGTTTTCGTGGTTGGCGTTATAGGCTTCGACGACCTTCTTGAAGGCGTCGCCGATCCCCGAGCGGACCCACATTTCAACTTTTTCGGCGGCCGCTGCTCCGGATACCAGGCATAGGGTAGCGATGCTGGTCGCTGCTATTAGGCGCTTGATCATGACATTCCTCCCAATATGGCGCGTCTCCTTCGCGCCGCTTCTCATTCTTCGCGGGCATCACTCCCGCATGACTGCCGCACGATCAAACGGCACGGCAATTTCCGCACGCCGGGCTCGACGGGCCGGCCTTCGGCAAGGGCAAGCACGGTCAACCCTGCCTGACGCCCGAGTTCCTTCAATTCCATGTCGATCGTCGTCAGCGGCGGCCGCGTCTGTGCGGCGACGATCTCCCAATTGTCAAAGCCAACCACAGAAACGTCCTCCGGTACTTTGACGCCCCGTTCGCGCAGCGCGTCGACGACGCCGCGGGCAATCTGATCGTTGCCGCAGAAGATGCCATCGGGTTTTTCTCCGGCGCGGCTCCATATCTGGTCGACCGCTTCGTGACCCCAGGCCTCTGCCCACACGCCGTAAAGAACCGGTTCACCGTCACCTGCCAGCTCACGATAGGCAAAAGCGCGTTCGCGCACCGAAAAGAAGCTTTCAGGACCAGTAATATGGGCGATGCGGGAACGCCCGAGCCCGATCAGCCATTCCACAGCGAGCCTTGCGCCTTGTGCGTCATCCGAGCGGAAGCTCACGCTGCCCGGCATACCTTCCGTAAAGGCATAGACCACGGGTACCGGAATGCTCGACAAATCGACCGGAAGCTGCCGATCGACCCGTTTTCCCGATGCGATGATGCCATCGACCTGCTTGTCCAGCATCGCATCCACATGAATCTGCCCAAGAGCCGGATCATCCTCGATCGCACACAGGAAAACCGAAACTCCGTGATCGACAAGCGCTTCCGAAACGCCTGCCATTACCGGAAGGGTGAAGCGGCCATAGGTATCGTTGGTCAAAAGCCCGATAGTGAAGCTGCGCTTGCTCAAGAGGCCGCGCGCCAACGCGTTCGGCCTGAAGCCAATTTCCCGTGCGATGCGCTTGACCCGCTCGCGTGTTTCCTCGCCCATACGGCCCGTATCATTTAACGCCTTCGACGCCGTCGAGATGCTGACCCCGGCCGCAGCGGCTAGATCGTGGATCGTGATGCGGGTCTGCTTTCTTCCTGTTTGGTCCAGTCTCATTCTTCCACCCGTCGCCATAAGAGAAAACCTTTTCGCAACAATAATGTCAACTGCGAAAACGTTTTCTCAGCGTCAGGGAGGCGATCTTAGACCATTGTTCCGAACGATTAGACTGGTCGGGATCAGAAATCTAATGAGGATCTGGCAAGGCCTACTTGTTCTTTAGCAGCCACATTTTGCCCGCCATCGTGATCCCGTAGACGTCCTTTGAAGCATCATGATCGAGATGGCGCCGTTCCAGAAACCCGGACGCTTTTAACTCGTCCAGTGCCTTGCTGGTTACGGATTTCACTTTCTGCGGCCGTTCTTTCCAACGGTCGGTTTTCGCGTAGGTCACCGTGGCGTTTTGGTGCGTCCACTTCTTCGTCGGCTGAGGATAAAGATCACCGTCTCTTGCGAGTTTCAGTGCTGCGACCTGCGATGGCGTAAGTTCAATCATGGGTTCGATAGTCCTATGGTGGCGTTCTTTGCCGCGACTTAGCACAGATTCATGGAACCTCCTCAAAAACGGGGCGAAAAATTCAGATCATCTGCAAGCGGCAGCGGACATAAAGTGCCGCAAGGATTTCATCGGCGCGTCGCCGACAGACCGTCTGCTCGTGCTATTGAACTTTTGTCTTCCAGTCCGACTGTTTGCCCGTTTGTGGATTCCAAACGGGCATGACCAGTCCCGGCCATCCATTCATTCTACTTTTCGCGCGGCGCGATAAGGCCGCGAGCCGCTTCTACCATGACCTTCAGATGGTCTGGGCTGCGCACGCCCTGGCGATAGAGTTCGATCGTTATGGCAGCAATGCGCTCCGCTTCTTCGGAATCCTTGGCTACCTTGGCGTCCGATCGAACCTCGTCGAATACGCATTGGCACATCTCAAGGTCACGGGTATCGAGCGGCACGTCCGATCTGTTTATGATCGTCTGAACCATCTTGACCTCCATTCCGTACGGCCCGCCCGTTGCCAGGCGGGCCGCATGTCAAGCTAGAAGTCCATGCCGGCTCCGGGGGGCATGGCAGGGGCGGCGGCTTCCTTCTTGGGTTTTTCCGCCACCATCGCTTCGGTCGTCACCAGCAGGCCGGCAACGGAGGCAGCATCTTGAAGCGCTGTTCGCACGACCTTGACCGGGTCGATCACGCCCATCTGATAGAGATCGCCATATTCATTGGTCTGAGCATTCCAGCCGTAGGAGAATTCGGCTTTTTCTCGCAGCTTGCCGACGACGATCGACCCTTCCGCCCCGGCATTCTCGGCGATCTGGCGCACCGGGGATTCGATTGCGCGCCGGACGATCTCGACGCCGACACGCTGGTCAGAATTGGCCGCGCTGAGGTTGTCAAGCGCCTTGACGGCGCGCAGCAGTGCCACACCGCCGCCTGGCAGGATGCCTTCCTCGACTGCCGCACGGGTCGCATGCAGCGCATCGTCGACGCGGTCCTTCTTTTCCTTCACTTCGACTTCCGTCGAGCCGCCGACGCGGATGACGGCAACGCCGCCTGCGAGCTTGGCAAGGCGTTCCTGCAGCTTCTCGCGATCGTAGTCGGAGGTGGTTTCTTCGATCTGCGCCTTGATCTGCGCAACGCGGCCTTCGATGTCGGACTTGGCGCCGGCGCCGTCGATGATCGTGGTGTTTTCCTTCTCGACAACGATTTTCTTCGCATGGCCAAGCATGTCGAGGGTGACGGACTCGAGCTTGATGCCGAGGTCTTCGGAGATGACCGTACCACCGGTCAGGATCGCGATGTCTTCGAGCATGGCCTTGCGGCGGTCGCCGAAGCCCGGAGCCTTGACGGCAGCAATCTTCAGCCCGCCGCGCAGCTTGTTGACGACGAGCGTTGCAAGCGCTTCGCCTTCGACGTCTTCAGCGATGATGAGCAGCGGCTTGCCCGATTGTACGACGGCTTCGAGAACCGGAAGCATCGACTGCAGGTTGGAGAGCTTCTTCTCATGGATGAGAACATAAGGATCCTCAAGCTCGACCCGCATCTTGTCCTGATTGGTCACGAAGTACGGGCTGAGATAGCCGCGGTCGAACTGCATGCCTTCGACGACTTCGAGTTCGGTTTCGGCGGTCTTGGCTTCTTCGACAGTGATGACGCCTTCATTGCCGACCTTCTGCATGGCTTCAGCAAGGAAACTGCCGATTTCGGCATCCCCGTTGGCGGAGATCGAGCCGACCTGGGCGATTTCGGCATTATTGGAGATTTTGCGGGCGTTGTTCTTCAGTTCCTTGACGACGGCATCGACGGCAAGATCGATACCGCGCTTCAGGTCCATCGGGTTCATGCCGGCAGCAACGGCCTTGGCGCCTTCGCGAACGATCGCCTGGGCAAGAACGGTTGCTGTCGTCGTGCCATCGCCGGCAACGTCGCTGGTCTTGGACGCGACTTCGCGCAGCATCTGCGCGCCCATGTTTTCGAACTTGTCCTCAAGTTCGATTTCCTTGGCGACCGAAACACCGTCCTTGGTGATGCGTGGCGCGCCGAAGGACTTGTCGATCACGACGTTACGGCCCTTCGGGCCGAGCGTCACCTTCACCGCGTTGGCAAGCACGTCGACCCCGCGCAGCAAACGGTCACGCGCGTCGCTGTGGAATTTGACTTCTTTAGCAGCCATGTCTTCACTCCTCCATTGGGTAGTCGGCTGACGTTAGCTGAAAGGCGCGCCTCAAGCGGCCTTCTTGCCGGCCACCGGAACCTCGATGATGCCCATTACGTCGCTTTCCTTCATGATCAGCAGGTCTTCGCCGTTAATCTTGATCTCGGTGCCGGACCATTTACCGAACAGGATCCGGTCGCCCGCCTTGACGTCGAGGGGCTGGATCTGGCCGGCGTCGTTGCGCGCGCCGGGGCCGACGGCGATGACTTCGCCTTCCTGCGGTTTTTCCTTGGCGGTGTCGGGAATGATGATGCCGCCTTTGGTCCTTTCTTCAGACTCAACACGGCGGACGAGAATGCGATCATGAAGCGGTCGGAACGTCATGTCTTCCTCCATGGACGATGATGATCACTTATCACGCTCCCGGACCAGGCGACCAATCCGGGCTACCGAGCTGCTGACCGCTCGGCGGAAAAAATCTGCTACCGATTTTTTCGAATTTCAAGGGGCCGACGGCAAAAAATTAGCACTCTTATCAGGAGAGTGCTAACGGCGCGGAACGGAAGCTTCGCCATCGGCGTTTAATCTCTGATGCGGCGCAGGCAGTTCTGTGCAGTGTCAAGCGTATTCCGAAGAGTGACTTGTCGCCTGATACCCGAAAGGCAAAGGCGAGTGCGCCGGATGAGCTGGCGCGTTGAAAACATGGAGGCTTAGATGAGCGTTCGTGATCTTATTCCCTGGGGCCGCAGCAACAGTCCGGTCCCGACAGGCTATGCAGGCAGAGACCAGCATCCGTTCCTTGCGCTTCATCGCGAGATGAACAGGTTGTTCGATGATGTTTTCCGCGGCGTCGAGGGCCATTTTCCGACTGTCGGGTCCGGTTTCATGTTCGAAACGGCCTGGCCGAAGATCGAAGTCTCGGAGACGGACAAGGACATCCGTATCGTCGCCGAAATCCCAGGAATGGACGAGAAGGATATCGAACTTCTGATCGACAATGGCATCCTGACGATCCGCGGTGAAAAGCGCGCCGACAGCGAGGATAAGGACCGGCAATTCTCCGAGCGGTTCTATGGCCGCTTCGAGCGCCGCCTGTCGCTCAATAACGAGGTGCAGGAAGACAAGGTGGACGCTTCGTTCAAAAATGGCGTCTTGACGATCACCCTGCCACGCTCCGAAACGGCGCAATCGACCGCCAAGCGCATTACGATCAACAGCTAGGCTCCAAACATTGTTGCCAAAGCGCATCCGTGGCCGAGAAACTGGGCGGGACCGCTGGCAGCGGTCCCCTTCTCTTTGAACGAGCGCCAGGATGATTTGTCGGCGCCTGCGGTCGATGCCTCAGCCTCACTCCAGTAGTCCGCGAAAGAGCGACGCCATGCGCACGGGGCGTTGCTGAGTTGACTTTAACCGAAAAAGAGAACATAAAGGGAACAGATGTAACGGAGATGCTCATGACGCACGCAGAACTCGTTATACAGAATGCCATGGCTTTTGTTGCTGCATCCCGCTCGGCGCGCGAGCGCGATCTGGAACGGCGTGAAAAGCTGCTCGCGCGGATCCAGTTGATGAGACCGCCGAACCCCTATCTCGTTAAGACCCGCGGCGGTGAGCAGCTCAAACTTGACCTCGATCGCTGAGAGGCGTCTGCCATTTAGGCAGAAGAGGGTGTTGCCTGCGCCTGGCATGCTGTAGGCCTTCGTAACGACACGCATCGCGCGGCGCGTCGCAACAGCTGCGCGAAGACCTGAAGATCAGGAACATGAGAACCTCGGCCAGGGGACGGCAGAGGAACCGGGAAAGAACGTCACGAAGAAGGCCGAACTCAATCACTCAATCCTCACGGCGGCGTGGTTCCGCTTCGATCTCCCCGGCTGGAAATCCTACTTCCAACTGGCACAGACACCGCAAATATTCAAAAACCTGGACTCGTGGATACGCCACCGCCTTCGGGCCATCCAGCTCAAGCAATGGGGCAAAGGAACCACGGTCTATAGCCGTCTCCGCAGCCTCGGAGCTCACCATGAGTGGGCGGCACTCATAGCCGGAGGCCGGGACATTGTGGAGGCACAGCGAAGCTGGGCTGAGCCGGGTCCTGACGGTTGGACACTTCGACGCCCTCGGCTTCCCCCGACTTGCATGACCACAACTTCTCGAACCGCCCGGTGCGGACCCGCATGCCGGGTGGTGTGGCAGGGGTACGGCTTAATCGCCGTCCCCTATGCCGATGAATGCGAACGAAAACCATCGGCCGGCCGGCCAGGAGATGTCATGAACAATTTTCTCGCAAAGACGCTTGCTTCCATCAATGCCCTTATTGCAATCGTCATTTTGGCCTTCTTCACGCTGTCCGGCGCAACCGCCGCCTCGGCTCAAGGCGGGTCCGGAATGTTCGTGATCGGAGCGATTTTTGGCGCGATCGCCGGCATCGTGGTCGCCGCCCTGGTCTGCGGAACGATCGCCTTTTTGACGCTGATAGAGCGCCACCTGAGTGTCATTGCCGCTGCAGCCAGGCAATCTGAGGGGCAATGAGGCCTCAATCCTTATTATGGAGGCTCCTGAGCGGCTTCTTGAGAATGCTCTCGCGGAGCGACATGCCGGGTTCGCGGTGCGGGCTGGCAGCCGGGTCTTGAGAGAACACCGGCCGCTGGGACGTTGTCTCTTCGCGGCGCATCTCTCGCCGGAGAGCTTCCAGGCGGCTATCCAAAGATGTCTGCGGCGGTGCGGTTTGTGGCTCGCGCGGCGCATGGCTGCGCGGCAGCATGTCCGGCCTGTAGGAATCGGTCGGCGCCAGCGGCGGCGCAGAGACGGACGCCGGATAGGAAGCATCCTCCGACGGCTCTTCGTCGTCGAACAGCATGTCGCTCTGCGCGGCACTGTAGCTTTGCTGGAAAGAGGAAATATCCGGACCGCCGCTGACGGCGCGCATGCGCGTCACGATCTTGCGCAGATCGACCGTATCGGGATCCTCGTCGGAATGCTTGGCGGTCGCCCCGTTCGCCTTCGGCAGCAAATGCTGCTCGACGCGCGAAAAGCGCATGCGCATCGGCACGCTGATCGCTTCGCCGAAGGCGATCGCTTCGCCGTTGCCGATCGAGGAAATGAAGCTCGTCGTCGAAATCGACGAATTCGGGATTGCCGATCTTATGATGTCCTGGTCGCGATCGTTGGCAAGGCGCATGGCAAACAGCGTTGAGCACTGTGAGAGGATCGTCTGGTCGAGTTCGCCGGGGCGCTGCGTGATGATGCCGAGCGAGACGCCGTACTTGCGGCCTTCCTTGGCGATGCGGGCGATGGCCTGGCGCGTCGGGATGAAGCCGAGGTTCGGATCGGCCGGAACATAGCGGTGCGCTTCTTCGCAGACGACGAGCATATGGACAGCGCCGTCACTCCAGAGCCCGATTTCGAAGGCCATGCGGCACAGGACGGAGGCGACCGAATTCACCACTTCCGAGGGGATCCCGGAAAGCTGGAACGTGCAGATCGGCCGGTCGTCGCCAGGAATGCGGAATATCTGCGCCACGGTGTCCATGATCGTGTCGCTGATCGTGTTGTTGGAGAACATGAAGTGGTAGCGCGGATCGTTGATTGCCGCGATGATGCGCATCTTCAACGAGCGCAGGAAGGGTTTTTCGGCGCGGCCTTCGAGACGGCCGATGCGCTCGTCGATAAGCGCCAGCAGGTCGGCCATGCGGTAGGGGACCGGCGTGTCGGCGGTGATCGAGCTCTTCTCGGTGGTGCGGCGGACGAGAGAATTGTCGCTGCCGCGAAAGGCGCGCTTGGCGTCCGGCATGATGTCGCGAAGCATGTCGAGTTCCTCAGGCACTGGCGCGCGGCCGCGGAAGACGACTTCTGCGAATTCTTCAAGCCGCATCAGCCAGAAGGGCAGGTCGAGCGTGTCGGTATCGATGACGACCGAATGCTTCGGGAAAGCGGCGGCGAATTCGTTGTGCGGATCAAGGATCAGGACGCGCAACTTCGGATCGGCTTCGATCGCCTTGTGCAAGAGCAGCGAGACGGCCGTGGATTTGCCGACGCCCGTGGAGCCGACGATGGCGAAATGCTTGGAAAGCATCGAGGGGATGTGGATCGCCGCATCGATGCTTTCGTCCTGGGTGAGGTTGCCGATGACCGCCGTCGTCCCGGTGCCTGCGTCGTAGATGCGCATCAGATCGGCGGCGCGGATGCGGTGCGCAATCGCGCCGAGATGGGGATAGCATGAGATGCCGGTCGAGAATTCCTCGCGGCCGTCTTCCTCGACGCGGACTTCGCCGAGCAGCTCGGTCTCGATCCTGAAATAGTTGTCCTCTCCTTCGCCCCAGGCATGCGTGCCGGTGTTCATGGCGTAAACGAGGGCGACGACGCGGTTTCGGCCGACGCTGATCGAAATCAGGCGGCCGACGGACCACAGTTCGGTGAGATCGGTGCCGCCGGCCTCCGCGACGGCGGCGATGGTCGCGCGCGAGCCGCTGCACGCGACGACGCGGCCGAGGAAGCGATTCCCGGGGGTTAGATTGTCGCGGCGATCCTGATCGCTGGCCTTGCCTGACGTTGGCAAGTCGTTGTTGAGCAACGGCCTACTCCCTGCGTTAGCAGGCGATCATATGATTTATCCTTTAACAAAACCCTTCGGGTCTCTTGTTTTTTAACGGGATAACCGGCGCTACGTCTTTTAGTGCGCGCCGTTTTTTTATTTCGGGAAGCGTTGACGCTATGAAATTTTCTGTCTATCAATTGCGCCCATGAAAATAGCAGCAGTTCTTATTGTGGTGGGAAAGCGCATGGGCAGGATGGTGTAACCATCCGGCGATAGCCACCCATGCGCTAGTTGACAGGCTCCCTCTGGGGCCTTTTTTTATGCCTGAAATCCAGGCCTCCGCACCGAAGACCTCAATTCCAGCAGTCAAAACGGAACAGAAAACATGACGGGCACGGACAACCAAACACCAGACAATCGGATGACAGGCGCGGAGATCGTTCTGCGGGCGCTGAAGGACAACGGCGTCGAACATCTCTTCGGCTATCCGGGCGGTGCGGTGCTGCCGATCTATGACGAGATATTCCAGCAGGAGGAGATCAAGCATATCCTGGTCCGCCACGAGCAGGGCGCCGGCCATGCGGCCGAAGGCTATGCACGCTCGACCGGCAAGGTCGGCGTCATGCTAGTCACCTCCGGTCCGGGTGCAACCAATGCCGTCACGCCGCTGCAGGACGCGCTGATGGACTCCATCCCGCTGGTCTGCCTCACTGGCCAGGTACCGACCTCGCTCATCGGTTCCGATGCCTTCCAGGAATGCGATACCGTCGGCATCACACGCCCCTGCACCAAGCACAACTGGTTGGTCAAGGACGTCAATGAGCTCGCTGCCATCATCCATGAAGCCTTCCGCATCGCGCAGTCCGGCCGTCCCGGCCCGGTCGTCCTCGCTACTCCGAAGCACACACAGATCTCGACCGGCACCGACACG
>NZ_JABEPH010000220.1:0-10184 GCF_013004495.1 Rhizobium sp. SEMIA 4085 | reverse complement strand
CCAGGTTGTCACCCGGTGCCTGCAAACAATTGTAGCCGGCCGGTCCCGACGCCGCTGCTTTATGCGTGCCGATAGATGTCGTCGATAATTTTGGCGACCTCGACAAGCCGTTCGCAGGAGGGATCGTAAGCCTGACCAGTCGCGAGCTGGGCCGCCCAGTCCGCCGCCCCCCGGCCGCCCCAATCGTCGGAAGGCAGAACGAGGCCTTCAGTGGCTGTGCCGCGGAAGCGATGGGCGGTAAAGTCATAGAATGACCCGCCGACATTCTTGAAAGATGCACCCCCGGTTGTTCCGAAGAAATCGGCCCCGATAACCGCATCGCACCCAGCCTGCAGCCGCCAGGAGCAGGCGAGGCGGATGACCGCATCCTTTGCCAACGTCAAAGTGGCGACGGCGAAGTCTTCGACATCCTCCGCCTTGTTGATCGACACGCCACCTTTCATCAGCGTACTCCTGGTCTCGGTCACCTCAGGAAAGTCAAGGCACCAAAGCGCCATGTCGATGAGGTGGACACCGAGGTCGATCACGCATCCTCCACCCGACAGTGACTTGTCGTAAAACCAGGATTTGTCCGGGCCGTAGGCATTGTGAAAGACCAGATCGGCGGCGAAGACGGTGCCAAGCTCGCCATTTCTGATCAGATCGCGGATGCGCTGCATGCCTTGCGTGTAACGATAGGACAGATCGACGCCCAACAGCCTGTCGGCTGATCTGGCGGCGGCCACGACCGCTGCCGCCTCCGCCGCGGATCGGCCGAGCGGCTTTTGGCAGAACACTGCAGCACCGGCCTGCAGCGCCCCGACCGACTGCTCAGCGTGCAAAGCGCTCGGAGTGGCAATGACGATGCCGTCGAGGCCGAGCGACAAAAGCGCATCGAGATCGGCGACGACTTCGGCATCCGGCGCAAGGCGCAGGGCTTCTTTTATCATTTCCTCAGAGGGATCGGCGATGGCAACGGCTATGGCCATTTGCGAGCGAAGGATCGCTTCCATTCGGTTCCTGCCGATCCAGCCGACACCCAGAAAGCCAAGTCTGACGGGCTTGACCCGCGTCTCGAGCGGGCGCATCAGCAAGTCACCATTGCCTTGAGGAAACCCTCGGGCCTGTCTCGGGTTGCGTCGAGCGCTTCACCCAAGCCTTCGAGCGGATAGACATGCGTATAAAGCGGTGACGGATTGAGTCTGCCGGAAACAACCGCTTCGATCGCCTCGCGCATGCCACTAATATAAATCCTGGGATCGCGTTCGTGAGCATTGATAATGTCGAGGCCACGCCAATTCCAGAGCTGCATATTGACCTGTCTCGGCCCGTCCTGATGGTATCCAGCCACCACCAACCGGCCGCGCTCCGCGGTCAGTTCACCGGCCAGGTCGAGCGGCCACTGCTTGCCGACCGCCTCAATGACGCAGTGGCAGAAAGCACCGTCGGTTAGTCGTTTCACGGCATCGATGATCCGCCAGTGATCATCCATCGGCAAGGTCTCGGCGGCGCCTACGCGCTTGGCAATTTCGAGCGAGAACGGGCGGCGCGAGATTGCGATGACGCGCGCGCCTGCGCCGCTGGCAAGCTGTGTCAGCAAGGCGCCGAGAAATCCGATCCCGATGATCGCAACCGTCTGGCCGGGCTCGACCCCGCTGCGCCGGAATATGTTCATCGCGCAGCCAAGCGGCTCGCCTAGGAAGGGTTGACCGTCGAGCGCCGGCGGCAACGCCACGACCATGTCTGCATCTGCGATGTCGTGGGTAGAGTAGGCGTGATATGAGAGCGCAGCGACACGGTCTCCCAAATTAAGGGCCGACACCCCATCCCCGAGCGCATCGATTCTGCCCCAACCCTCGTGACCGAGGCCGCCCGGCTCCGTCGGAAAGGCCATCCATTCCGGTCCGGCCCAGGGCGCAAGATTGGAGGCGCACACGCCCGATCCTTCGAGCCTGATCCTAACCTGGCCCGCTCCTGGGTATGGAAGAGGCCTTTCTACGACTGACATTTGTCCGGGGCCGGTGATGATCGCCGCCCGGATCGTTCCCTCGGTCGTTCTTGGCAACATGTTCATGAACTGCTCCTTCGTTTTGGGACAGCCGGCCTGCTTGACGGCAGACGTCGTTGCTGCCGCATGTGTTTCCGCTCCGACGATCCGACCTCTCACGACGTGGCCCTCCTCAGTCTTCGCTAACGGATTGGCCGCCGAACCAAGGACGCCGCCAGATGTTCCGGATGAAGTCAAAGAACATGTCAAAGATGATGTCATTGAAGGAACAATCTTCGCCGACCTCGGTTCGGCAGGTCACCTTCAACTCGAGCGGACGGAATGAGATGGCGACGATCCTTGTAACTGGTGGCTGCGGCTTCATCGGAAGACATGTTGTCGAAGAACTTCTCGAAAGCGGCTATGAGGTGCGAGTCCTCGATGCGTTGCTTGATCAGGTTCACGGCGGTGCTGAAACGTTGCTGCCCGAGACTGCCGAAATCATGCGCGGCGACGTCAGGGACAAGACTGCGGTCGAACGGGCTTTATCAGGCGCCGCGGGCGTCATCCATCTTGCCGCAGAGGTCGGCGTCGGACAGTCGATGTACGAGATCGCCCGATATGTCGGAGGCAATGATCTCGGCACGGCTGTCCTTCTGGAGGCGATGATCGGTCGCCCGCCCAAACGCATTGTCGTCGCCTCGTCCATGAGTGTCTATGGCGAGGGTCGATATGAAACCTCCGACGGTGCGCAGCTCGAGCTGGTCAGGCGACGCAGCGACCAGATCAAGATCGGCCAATGGAATCCGCGCGGTGCTGACGGCGAAGTGCTAAGGCCGGTGGCGACGGATGAGGAAAAGCCCGTTGATCTCGCCTCGATCTATGCGCTGACCAAATATGCGCAGGAAAAACAGGTTCTGATTTTTGGCGAAGCCTATGGCGTCGAAGCGGTAGCGCTACGCCTTTTCAACGTGTTCGGCGCCGGCCAGGCTTTGTCCAATCCCTATACCGGCGTATTGGCAAACTTCGCCTCGAGGCTCGCCAATGGCCAGCCCCCGATGATCTTCGAGGACGGCGAGCAGCGGCGAGATTTTATCCATGTGCGCGACGTGGCGCACGCCTTCCGCCTCGCACTCGAAAAACCCAATGTTGCAGGGCATGTCATTAATATCGGCAGCGGCCATGCCTATACGATCGCTGAGGTCGCAACGCTTCTCGCCGATGCGATGGGCGTGCCGGAGATACGGCCTGAGATCATGAACAAAGCGCGGTCCGGCGATATCCGCAACTGCTTTGCGGACATCGCAAAAGCGCGCGAACTCCTCGGCTTCGAGCCGCGCTTCAAGCTGGAAAACACGCTCGGACCGTTCGCCGAGTGGGTGAGACATACCGGAGCGATCGACCGCGGCGCGGAGATGAAACGGCATTTGGAAGAAAGAGGATTGGTGTCATGACCGTATCCGGATTGTCCGCCGGGACCGGCACAGCCTTGAGATCTTATGGCTTCGTCGACTGGTTCCGTCCGGGAGAATACGAACGGACGTCGCAGACGATTTCGGAGGTCGGATTAAGCGGCGCGAGTTATTTGCGCACGCATCTGTCATGGGCCGAATATCTCGCTCCTGGTGGCGAAGCGTGGTTTGATTGGCTGATCCCGAAGCTTGGGCGCGAGATCGATCTTCTGCCCTGCATTCACTACACGCCGCCGTCCTTGTCACGGACAGGACGGTCCTCCGGCGCACCGGCCGATCTCAAATCATATGCCGACTTCGTCGACCACGTGTTGACCCGATACGGACGGTATTTCAGCCACATCGAATTGTGGAACGAACCAAACAACCTGCTCGACTGGGACTGGCGCGAGGACAAGGACTTCCTGCTCTTTTGCGAGATGGTCGGCGGCGCCGCCTTTTGGGCCAAACATCGAGGCTGGCAGCCGGTACTCGGGGGCCCATGCCCCTTCGACCCCTACTGGCTCAACCTGATGGGAGAGCGGGGCGTACTTGGCGTCGTCGATGCCGTCGGCTTTCACGGTTTCCCCGGCACATGGGACAGCGAGGAAGGCACCTGGGGCGGCTGGGATATGCATCTTGGCGAGATGCGAAGAATTATCGACCGGTTCAATGACAACGCTGAGATCTGGATCACCGAAACCGGCTATTCGACCTGGCGCAACGACGATGTGGAGCAGGCCCGGCGTTTTGTAAAGGCTCTGAGTGTGCCAGCCGACCGGATGTATTGGTATTCCTGGCGGGATGTGCCGCCGGATGTGCCGGTGCAGGAAGGCCTTTGGTTCGACCCTCGGCACTACCATCTCGGTGCCGTCACCCACGACAACCAGCCGAAGCTGCTCGCTCGCCTGCTGATGGAAGGCGGGGTCGACCGGCTCGAACAGGTCGCACGGCTCGCCACCCCCAACGTCGCCAGAGGAGCCGCGCCGATCGTCATCACCGGAGGCTGCGGCTTCATCGGCTCCAACCTCGCCGACAGCTACCTCCAGGACGGCGAAGACGTCGTCGTTCTCGATAATCTGGGGCGGCCAGGCGTCGACCAAAACCTCGGGTGGCTGACTGACAGGCATGGCTCAAGTGTACATCCTGTGCTTGCCGACGTGCGCGACGCCAGAAGTATTGAAGCAGCCTTTGCCGACGCCAAGTCAGTATTTCATTTCGCCGCCCAGACCGCGGTCACCACTAGTCTCATCCATCCGATCGACGACTTCGAGGCCAATGCTCGCGGCACGATCAATGTGCTGGAATCGGTGCGCAAGGCGGGCCGCCATGCTCCGGTGGTCTTTGCCAGCACCAACAAAGTCTATGGCGGACTCGACAACCTTGCTATGCGTGAGTTCGAGGACCGCTACATTCCGGTCGATGAGATCATCCGGTCATACGGTATCGGCGAAGACAGGCCGCTCGATTTCTGCACCCCCTATGGCTGCTCGAAAGGCGTGGCCGACCAGTATGTGCTGGACTATGCGAAGTCCTTCGGCATCCCGACGGCCGTGCTGCGCATGAGCTGCATCTACGGTCCTCGCCAGTTCGGCACCGAGGATCAGGGCTGGGTAGCGCATTTCCTGATACGGGCGCTCGCTGGAGAGCCCGTCTCGATCTACGGCGACGGCAAACAGGTCCGAGATATTCTTCACGTTGCGGACGCGATTGCCGCCTATCGCAGCGTTCTCAACGGCATTGACGGGATCAAGGGCCACGTCTTCAACCTGGGGGGCGGCCCGGTGAATGCCGTCAGCGTCCTGGCGGTCCTGCGCGAGATCGGCAGGCTCATTGGGCGTCCGGTCGAGACTTTCTTCGACGACTGGAGGGCGGGCGATCAGTATTTCTTCGTCGCAGACACCCGCAAGCTGGAGCACACGCTCGGCTGGAGCGCGCGTGTCGGCTGGGAAAGCGGACTGCAGCACCTGGCGGAGTGGCTTATTGAAAACCGTTTCGGCGGCAGACCGATCTTGGGCCACGATCGAAAGGTGTCCGCATGATCCGTCGACGAGCCCGGATATTGATGACCCTCGATGCAGTTGGCGGCGTCTGGCGCTATGCGATGGATCTGGCCGCCGGGCTTCGGGGCCGAGGGGTGGAAATCGTCTTCACAGGCCTCGGTCCCGCACCGTCGGCAACACAGACCGGAGAGGCGAAAGCGCTGGGACAGCTGGTGTGGCTCGATGCCCCTCTCGACTGGATGGCGACGAACAGGGCTGAGATATCCGTAGCTCCCGCCGAAATTTCTCAGATTGCCAGAGACTACGGGGTCGATCTGCTGCATCTCAACCTGCCCTCCCAGGCTGCTGGAATCGATACGCCGTTGCCGGTTGTCGTGGTTTCCCATTCCTGTGTCGTCACGTGGTTTGCTGCAGTGCGCGGGACGCCGGTGCCGCCGGAGTGGTCATGGCAGCGCGATGCAAACTGTGAAGGCTTTGATCGCGCCGATGCCGTGCTTTCGCCTAGCAGGAGCCATGCGGATGCACTACGAGCCGCCTATGGTCTGATCCCCCGGCTCAGGGTGATCCACAACGCCAGCCGCGTCGGTTCCGACCAGCGTCCAAAGAATATTTTCGTCTTCGCAGCCGGGCGCTGGTGGGATGAGGGAAAAAACGGCGCGGTGCTCGACAGGGCGGCGGCAGCAATGCCTCTGCCCGTCATCATGGCAGGTTCTTGCTTAGGTCCCAACGGCCAGCGCCTGAAACTCAACGACGCCCACGAGCGCGGGCCGCTGCCATATCCGAAGACCATTGCTATGATGCAGCGCGCAAAAATCCTCGTATCGCCATCAGTCTACGAACCTTTCGGCCTGACCGCCCTTGAGGCAGCGCGATGCGGCGCGGCTCTGGTGCTGTCTGATATCCCCACCCATCGCGAGCTATGGGACGGATGCGCGCTGTTCTTCGATCCACATGATCCCCAGTCCTTGGCAGCCACGTGCATGCGCCTCGGCGAAGACGAGCAACTGCGCAACGAGCTCGTGGTGAGATCACTGGAGCGCTCGCGAGCCTTCCGTTTGGAACGGCAGGCGGCATCGGTGCTCGAAACATATACGCAACTGATGAATGACACTTTCACCCTGGCAGCGGCGGAGGGATCATGAAATTCCTGTTTTACACCCATTCGCTAATTTCGGACTGGAATCATGGCAACGCCCATTTCCTGCGCGGCATTATGCGGGAGCTGACCAGCCGACGTCACGAGACACTGGCGCTGGAACCCGAGGAGTCCTGGAGCCGGTGTAATCTCGTCAGCGATCAGGGACCGAGGGCGGTCGAGAAATTTCACGACACGTTCCCGCAGCTCCGGTCCCAAATTTACGGACCGCATTTCGATCACGAGGCGGCGATCGCCGAGGCCGACGTCGTGGTGGTCCACGAATGGACGGAACCGGCGCTGGTGGAGCGAATCGGCCGAGCCAGGCGTAGCAGTGCCAATTTCACCCTGTTGTTCCACGACACACATCACCGGGCCGTGTCGGCAAAGAGTGATATCGCCGGACTGACGCTTCAAGATTATGACGGTGTGCTCGCCTTCGGCGAAACGCTGCGGCAGCGCTATCTGCAGGCTGGTTGGGGGAGATCCGTCTTTACCTGGCACGAGGCGGCTGACGACGCGCTGTTTTACCCGCGGCCGGAGATCGCCAAGATCGGAGATCTCATCTGGATCGGCAATTGGGGCGACAACGAGCGGTCCGCCGAGCTGATGGAATTCCTCATTCGCCCAGCTCGTGAGCTCGGGCTGAAAACGACCGTTCGTGGTGTGCGCTACCCCAAACAGGCGCTCGAGGCTCTTGGCGAGGCAGGCATCGCCTATGGCGGCTGGATTGCCAATGCAGAGGCGCCGCTCGCTTTCGCCAATCATAAAGTAACGATCCATGTACCTCGGCGCCCCTATGTCGAAAATCTCCCTGGCATTCCGACGATCCGCGTGTTCGAAGCGCTTGCCTGCGGCATTCCGCTGATCTGCGCACCCTGGCACGATGCCGAGGCGCTTTTCAGGCCGGGCAGCGATTATCTCGTCGCTCAGAATGGCCGAGAGATGACGCGCCTGCTGCGCGAGGTACTGACGGACGATGCTCTCGCGGCTGCGCTTATCGCATCCGGTCTCGAGACGATCCGGGCGCGTCACACCTGCCGGCATCGCGTCGATGAGCTTTTTGCCATCCTGGAGCAATGCGGCACGGCTGGCGTCACCCGGCAGCTATCAACCGAGGAGGCGGCCGAATGAAAATCGCGTTTTACGGATCAAGCCTGCTTTCCGCTTACTGGAACGGTGCTGCCACTTATTATCGTGGCCTGCTGCGCGCTCTGGCGCAGAAAGGCTATGACATCACCTTCTACGAACCCGACGTGTACGACCGGCAGAAAAACCGCGATATCGATCCACCGGAATGGTGCAAGGTCGTCGTCTACCAAGGTACTATCGAGTCGCTGAAGGGGGTGGCGGCGGCTGCGACCGAAGCCGATATCGTCGTCAAAGCCAGCGGCGTCGGTTTCGAGGATGATCTCCTGCTCCAGGAAGTCCTTCGCCACGCCAGGCGGGGCGCTCTGAAAATCTTTTGGGACGTTGATGCGCCGGCAACGCTTTCGGAGCTGCGGCAGAGCCCCGAGCACCCGCTGCGCAAATCCTTGAGCCGGATCGACCTCGTCCTGACCTATGGCGGCGGTGACCCCGTAGTCGACGCCTATCGCGGCCTCGGGGCGGCGGACTGCGTACCGATCTATAACGCGCTCGATTCTCAAACCCATCATCCGGTGCGGGAAGAGGCGCGTTTCACCGCAGAGCTTGCCTTTCTCGGCAACCGTCTCTCCGATCGCGAAGCGCGGGTCGAACAATTCTTCCTCGAACCGGCGACCCGCTTGCCCCAGCAAAGGTTCCTGCTCGGCGGGTCCGGCTGGAGCGACAAGCCGTTGTCTTCGAACATTGTTCACATCGGTCACGTCCCGACCCGCGACCACAACGCTTTCAACGCGACGCCAAAAGCGGTCCTCAATATTTCCCGTGCCAGCATGGCCGAAAACGGCTTTTCGCCTGCAACCCGTGTTTTCGAAGCGGCAGGCGCCGGCGCCTGCCCGATCACCGACTATTGGCATGGCATCGCCCCGGTTCTCAAGCCTGGTGAAGAAATACTGGTGGCGCGCGACGGCCAAGATGTCGCCGATCTTTTGGGCGGTCTGACACGGCAGCAGGCCAAGGCGATCGGACAGCGGGCGCTCAAACGCGTGCTCAATGAACACACCTATGCCAATCGCGCCGAGACGGCCGACGCCATCTTCCGCGTTCGCGCCGCGCAAGCGGAGGCTGCCGAATGACCAGTTCGCTTGATATCATCATCCTCGGCCTCTCCCTGTCGTCGTCCTGGGGCAACGGCCACGCAACGACGTACCGCGCCCTCATCGGTGGCTTGCACGCACAGGGGCACCGGGTGTTGTTCCTGGAGCGGGACGTACCTTGGTATGCAGCCCACCGCGATCTCCCGGATCCCGACTTCTGTGAACTCGTCTACTATCGCGATATCGACGAGATGATTGAAAACCATGCCGGTCGGATCAAGGCGGCGGACGCGGTGATCATCGGATCATACGTCCCATCCGGTGTGACTGTCATCGACGGGATCGTCGCCCTTAAGCCGCGACGGTTATGCCTTTATGACATCGATACTCCGGTCACGCTGGCAAAGCTTGATCGCGGCGATGAGGAATATCTGGCTCGCCGACAGCTTCCGACCTTCGACGCCTACTTCTCGTTTTCGGGCGGAGACATTTTGACCAGGCTCGAACGCAGCTACGGCGCGCGCAAGGCGATCGCTCTTTACTGCTCCGTCGATGCGAGCCGATATCAGGCAACGGGCGAAGCCTTCTGCTGGGATTTCGGCTATCTCGGCACCTATAGCCCCGACCGGCAGCCATCGCTGGAGCGGCTCCTGATCGAGCCCGCCCGTCAGTTGCCGCATCTTCGCTTCGCAGTTGCCGGTCCGCAATATCCTGAAGATATCGACTGGCCGGCAAACGTCGAGCGGATCGAGCACCTGCCTCCAGCCGATCATCCGAGTTTCTATAGCCGCCAACGCTTTACGCTGAACGTCACGCGAAGCGACATGATTGCAGCAGGCTGGTCGCCTAGCGTGCGGCTGTTCGAGGCCGCTGCCTGCGGCACGCCAATCATCAGCGACGACTGGCGCGGCCTCCACGAGCTTTTCGTCAACGATCGGGCAATCGTCATCGCCCGACGATCGAAGGATGTGGTCGACGCCCTGACGACGATCAACGCAGCAGGGCGCCTTGCACTGGCATCGGCCGCCAGGGCGACGGTGGTCCAGCGCCATACCGGCGATGTGCGGGCTCGTGAACTCGCCGCCGCGTTGCGAGAACTGCCAGAAGAACGGGTGAACGACAGCCGCCCTCACCGTCAATCCATTTCAGTTTAGGAGACGCATGATGCTGCAAAGGACGAGAAACCGAAGAGTAAAGACCGTGCTTGTTGCAGGAGGAGCCGGTTTCGTCGGCTCGCATTTATGCGACGCGATGCTGGCGCGCGGCGACCGGGTGATTTGCGTCGACAGCTATGTCACCGGATCGGAAGACAATGTCCGGCCGCTGATCAACCACCCAAGGTTCCGTTTGATCGGGAAGGACATCTGCCCCCTGGATAGCCTCGCCGGGCCTTGGGACGAAATCTACAATCTCGCCGGCGCGGCCTGGCCCCCCAAGTACAGGCAGACC
>NZ_JABEPH010000219.1:0-10227 GCF_013004495.1 Rhizobium sp. SEMIA 4085 | reverse complement strand
CGTCAAAGTGGGGCACCAAGTGTTGGAACCATGCACTAGACGACGCGCATCGTTCCGCTGAGCACGTCGCGCTCGTCCGGCGCGGCGTGCACGCGCCATTCGACGCGGTCAGGGAAAAGTGCGAAGACGCTGGTGGCGAGGGTCTGGGCGTAGTTGTTGTGCCGGTCTGTGTCGCAATAGATCGGGCTGGTCTCGTCGAAGAGCACCGCCTCCGCCCCCCCCGCGAGCGCACCTTCCGCGATCATCCGGTCCGCCCCCTCCTGCCGGGTGCGGGAAGAGAGGGTGATCGTCTGCTCCAGTCCTTCGAACTCTCCGAAGAGCAGGTGGTTAGCATGGGCTCGGGCGGAGGCCACTTCCCGAACCGCGCAGCCCGAAGCCGGCGCTTCGACAGAGGCGAGCCGGCGCGACTTCGCCTCACCGAGATTGTGATGAAAACCGCTGGCGCGGTCTTTGCGTTTCAGGATCTCGAGTGCTTCGTCCAGCCCTCTCGCGCTGAGGATCGCGCGGCAGATGATCGCCCGTGACACGCCTGGCTGAAGATCGTGGGGTGTGATGTTGTTGATCGTCTGGACGAGCCCGGCCTCGTTCAAGCCGAATGTATTCCCCGGTAACATGCCGGGAGTTGTGAAGCTGCTCCAAGCCGGGCCCTCGTCGGGCTCGACCTCGACCCAGAGACAGGCGCCGAGAAACGCCGCACGGTCATCCTCGTTATGGGCGATGACCGCGGGGCCGTCGGCTTTCGCCGGAATCAGGAGTGAAGTGCAGCCCGTGGCGGCGATGGCTTTCGTTGCTGGGGAGACGTTTTCGGGAAGCCGTAGGTCGGCCCGGCAGTTCCAAAGGAAGAGTGTTTCGAAATCCTCTCCAGAGCCCGCAGCGATCCCCTCGATCTCGCGCACGAAGCGGGGATAGGCCGCGCGGGCGGCGGATTCCAGGGTCTTCAGATACTCCGATCCGCGCCAGCGGGCGTCAAGCGCACGATAGTGCTCGGTGCTTAGGGCGCGCTCGCGGAAGCTGGAGGCACTGGCCTGCCCAATTGCGAAGCCGATGGAGAAGGCGTCGCCCTTGGCGCGGAGGCGGGAGATGGGATTTCTGGACATATGACTACTTTCTGCGAGTCGGGGTTAAGCATTGGACAACCGGCCCGAGGCGCGCCTTGAGCTCCCCCGGCAGGAGATCGGTTTCATGCTGTGGCTCGTCGGGTCCTACTGCTCAGCTGCAGGAGGATATAATGCGCATACGAGAATGCGACCAAAGCGCGATCATCAAGATCGACAGCGAAATGGTCGGCATCAGCCGATGCTACATAAGTTGGAGAACGGAGCGCCCCGTGAAAATTGAGGCCCGGAGGACGCTGCCGAGGAGGCTGGGCTCCCAATGTGTGAACTGGCTCAGCAGGGGCTCGTCGAGTCTCGGCTGGCCGCAGATCAAATGTGAGATGGCCGCTTCGCCGGCGACGACGGCAGCCGAGTCGCCGGACGCCAGGCTGAGACGCACGAAGATACCAACCATTGCCGTCGCTGCAATAGTTGAGACCATCCTGCAGGGCATGTAGACTTCCATCGCGCCCGCAGACCTTCTGCAAGTTACACGCGGTGCTGAAGCTCACCATTGAATAACCTTATGGAGCACATATTTTCGAAATCGTAACTCCTTGCGGAGAGGCCTGTGCGCCAAAATGCATCGGCTGCTGAAATACGGATTGCAGAAACTGGCGGACTCTGAAATGTTCCATCCTCTGCATCGGTCCGACCCGGGGATTATCTGAATACGCTATTTTATCCGCCGCCCGCTTCTGTTCGCACATCGAGCGCGTAGCGAGGGTATCGCCGAACACCTGGGTGGCGAGCTGTAGTAGCGAGACTGCACGCCAGTTATCTCGCCCGGCCACGCGAGGGTGTTAAGGCATAACGTATTGTCTACAACCCGGATCGCGGTGTTGCCCGCGTCGATCCGGAACTCGCGGAACTACTGAAGGCAGCGGGCAAAGCATTCTGATGGCTCTGGTGTGGTGTGCTTGCTCAGCAAACGACTCTTTTCGAGTGTCTTTATGCTTCAGCTGCGGCTGCTGTTCCGCCGAGCAAGCCCAAGTGTAAAATTTGTTATTTAGAGATAGTTTGAGCTGGCTCGGTTTGCGGGTTAAAAGATAAACGGAGGACAAGGAACTCCCACATATTCGCTCCGGCCTGCCGTGCAGTTCTGACATACGCATTCGGAAAGACTCACGGTCTTAAATCGGCCGCGTTGCGAATTCCCTCTCAACGGCTTCATCGATGGGAGTGTCATAGGTCATCAAGATGAAGCCCAATATGGTATAGAAGCCAACCGTCGCGATAAGGTCGAATGTGGCTTGCCTTCCCATGGCGTCAGAAACCTCATTCTCGACATCCAGAGGCAAACGCGATGCATCGAAAAGTGCGTCGACAGCGCGGGCAATGAGCCCATCCTCTCCCTCTGGCGAGCCTCGCATCGCGGAAATGCGTGTGTCCGAAATCCCGAGTGCACGGGCACGGCTGACATGGTGAGCCCACTCATAGGGCGAGCCCATCCGATGGGCAGCCCGTAGGATCACAAGCTCAGACCGAACAGCACCAAGAGCATTGTCTATGACAATGTGTTGCCGCAGCGGAGCCCATGCCTTCAGCAAGGCGGGGTGATGAGCCATTGTCCGGTAGACGTTCAATCCACCGGCAAAGCCCGCCTTCATATCCGTGATCTCGGTGGGCCAGTCTTCTTCGCTCATGGGCGGACACGGAGATTTCGTGATGGTAGATTCTTTCATGACAGGGACAGTCTCCTAGCCCGCGACAGCAGCATTGATCGCCGCAGCGAGCCGTTCTACGATCAGGTCGATCTGCTCCGGCTGAATAATGTATGGGGGCGCCAGCAGCACATGGTCCCCGTTTATCCCATCGATGGTGCCGCCCATCGGGTAGCACATCAGGCCCCGCTGCATCGACTCCCTCTTGATTCGGGAATGAAGTTTGCGCGATGGATCGAAAGGCTGCTTGGTCTCCTTATCCACCACTAACTCCACACCGCGGAAAAGACCGCGGCCACGGATGTCGCCAACGTAGGGCGATTGGCCGAGGGCGGCATCAAGTCCGGCCTGGAGACGTTCGCCCATTTTGGCAACGTTCGACATAGTCTCCGGGCGCTGCAGGATTTCAACCACTTTGCTGGCCGCCGCCGCCGCGATCGGATGACCAATATAGGTGTGTCCGTGCTGGAAGAGACCCGAGCCGTCCGCAAAAGCTCGATAGATCTTCTCAGAAAGCAACACCGCACCGATCGGCTGGAAGCCGCCGCCCAAGCCCTTCGCAATGGTCACAAGCTCCGGAACTATCCCTTCCTGCTGCAGAGCAAAGATCGTACCGGTTCGGCCCATTCCACACATTACTTCATCGAGAATAAGCAAGATACCGTACTTGTCGCAGACCTGCCGAACCCGTTTGAAGTAGTCAGCAACGGGCCCGACCGCGCCGAGCGTTGCACCCACCACCGGTTCGGCTACGAAGGCCATGACCTTGTCTACGCCCAACTCGACAATCTTGGCTTCCAGTTCTACGGCGAGTCGCTCGGCATAGGCCTCCGGTGTTTCGCCTACCTGCATGTCGCGATAGGCATAGCAGGGCGAGACATGATGGGTTTCGGGCAGGATTGGCTTGAACTGCGCGCGGCGCCAGGCATTGCCGCCTGTTGCCAATGCGCCAATCGTATTTCCGTGGTAACTCTGCCGACGCGCTATGATATGGCGCCGCTGGGGCTGCCCAATTTCGACGAAATACTGACGCGCCATCTTGAGGGCAGCCTCGACAGCTTCAGAACCGCCCGAAACCAAGTAGACGTAATCGAGCCCTTTCGGGGCGAGTTCAACGAGTTGCTCGGCCAACCGCTCAGCCACGTCGGTTGTAAAAAACGAGGTGTGGGCGTAGCTGATCCGGCCCATCTGTGCCTTCATCGCTTCCAGGACTTCCCGGTGATTATGGCCTAGGCAACTGACCGCGGCGCCACCTGATCCATCTATGTAGCTTCGACCTTCGCGGTCCGTGATGTAGATTCCTTCTCCCGCTACGGCTGTTGGGAGCCCTATACCAATCGTTCGATGAAGGATTCTGCTCATTGTAATCTCGGAGTTTCTACTAGGCCCATGCGCTGGTGCGCTCGATCTTCTGATTTGCAGGTTTCTAGCAAAAATGCAACATATGTTTTACTAAAACGGATTGTGCTGCATTTGTTTTCTTTCCAGTCACGTTGAAAATGGGCAAGCGCGCAAGTTCCTTGGTGTTTGACTTTTTCCTTCCTGCGAGACATGGTTCACTTGCATTAAAGCAGCTAACGCGAGGCAAATGTTGCAAAAGGGACCTCTGCACACACGTATCATAGAACGATTTGACGACATGTCTGAACAGTTGCAGCGTGCGGCTCGGCACATCTTGGAGCATCCGCAGGAAGTGGCGCTCGTTTCGATGCGCGAGTTAGCTCGCAATGCAGACGTGCAGCCCTCTACAATGACGCGGTTGGCGAAATTTCTTGGCTACTCCGGATATGAAGATTTTCGTGGTGAGCATGCTGACGTTATTCGAGTAAGCACTGACGGATTTGTCGCACGCGCGTTGCAGAGAGACGAAGGTGCAATCGACGGTGAGGGTTTGGCATATCGAATGCTCCAGAGTCTCTCCGTGCAAATCGCTCGTCTCTGCGAAACCGGTACACTCTCTAGCCTAAGCACAATAGCCGACAGACTGGGAAAAGCTCGGAGGATCTATGTTCTTGGGCTACGCTCTTGCCATTCAGTAGCATGGCATTTCCACTACGTTATGACCTTGCTTGGCGAGAAGTCCGTATATCTCGATGGTCCGGCCGGCACGAGCGGCGATGCACTCATTCGTGCCAGCGCCGACGATGTCCTGTTGGCCATTTCTATTAGCCCTTACTCACTGCAGACGCTGGTCCTGGCGGAGGCCGCCCGTGAAAAGGGCATGGTTATTGTTGCGATTACCGATAGCGAGGTTTCCCCGCTCGTGACGATTGCGGAGCACATCGTCCTCTTTCCCGCCGAGAGCCAAACCTTCTTTCATACGTTGACGCCGGCTCTCGCCGTCTCGGAGGTCTTATGCGGGCTAGTGGCCGCCCAGGACCGAGCTGCAGCGCTTGAAGGCCTGAAGCAGGCCGATCGCCACCTTTCTTCGATGAACACGTACGCGACAACCATTCCGCGGCGAAAGATCTGAACCGATTTTCACCCAACAGGCCATAGGCCGTTCGGTGCGCGCCTGTAGCCAGAGGGTAACGCAACGGCATACATTTGCGCTGGCCCTGCACCAACACATTCTGATAATGAACAAATTCGACGCCGCGAAGGACAACATCTTGGACATCCATCGTTCTGTCACGGTACCGCGGCGGAATCCGCGACTGTCGGATGGCGACGATCACTTAAATTATCAGCTTCAGCATGACGTATGTGTTTGGCATCGCGGTGACTTCGGCGAAAGCAAACTGAGTTTTCCGAGTGAAACACGGTCGACGAATTCCATCGTCCGCCTGTCAAAGCCACGCCCACGTCCGGCCGAGTGTCGTGGTTGCTCCCACTCCGTCCCAGCGGCTACGCAAAGTATGGCTGTGAAACTGCACATCGCCAATGTTAGCTCGCTGCGCTTATTGACCTGGGGTGCCGAGGCGCCGGCTGACGTCGTCCACAAGAAGGCAGAGAAAGGTCGTTACAGGACGCATTGCTCCATTGCTCCTAGCAGGCTGTTGAAGAAATCAGTCGCGTTCGCAGACGAAGCCTGAATCGTCTCCGTTGTGGATGTAGAAGTGCCCGGCAAGGCGTCCGGCGGAGCCGAGAGCAGCCCATCCGCGACCACAGGCCGGGTCGCCCTCGTCTTGTCCCTCCCACGAGAACTCCGCACAGGCTGATCCATCGCGCGCGCCATAGCGGACATCGAGGAAGCCTTTGAGCGCGACGAAGGCGATTTCTCCGTCTGCTGCGCGCTGGAATGTCAGATGCGCCTCTTCGACGAGATCGAGAACGTCGTTGTCCCAGTTGTCCATCTCGACGATGAGCCAGCGACCGGCGAAGGCCTTCGCGAAGGGAGACACTCTGGCCATCAGCCTGTCTCCGTCATGAGCTTCGGCAACCGCACCAGATTGTAGGCTGCGGCCGCGAAGGTGAAGGCCCATCCGACGCGGTCGCGGCCACGGAACTTCGTCTTGTCCTGCCCGGCGACGGTCTTGATCCAGCCAAATGCCTCCTCGATGCGCTTGCGAATGCGCAAGCTGACCCCATAGCCGCAATGGCGCGTGGTGCGACCATCAATGGCCGAGCGGCGACCATTGACGTTCTGCGTCACATGGGCGTCACCTTCATTGACCGCAAATCTTGGACGAAGTCCTTTGTGTCATAGGCCTTGTCGGCACCCAGCGTGATCGCTTGTGTCCGCTCAGTGAAGGGCTCGATCATGTGCAGCGCGGCTATCCGTTCAGCATATCCGCTGGCCTCGGTCAGGCAGGCATCGACCAGCAGGCCATGGCGGTTTTCCATCAGCCCGTGCCCCATGAAGCACAGCTTGGCCTCCTTGCCTTTGTCGAAGCGGGCTTATTTCAGTCAAGACCGAGTATCGAATTCGCGAGTGCAAACTGGATGCATTCCTTGATCTCATGGCAGAGCGGCCGCGGGCCCTAAGCCGCGGCGGAACTCGCTATTGGAGTCTTCAACGATATCTCCAAACGCCTTCTCATAGGGCCGAGTCATACCGTAAGCGACCTGGACGGACTATCTTCTACTTAACTACCGCCTCTCACCTGCGGACAAAGCACCAGGGTGCACCATCCGCCAGCGCTCACCATTCTCATCGAGCGTGCCTGGGCCGTAGGCCGAATAGTCACCCATGAGGCGAAAGCTTGCCGAAAGACGCCAAGGTTGAGTTGGGGGCCGTCATCGCCGTCGGCTGGTCGGCTAGCACCAGCTTTCTGCACACAACGAATCGCCGGAGCGATCAAAAGTATCGTTCCGGCGCTGCCGTTTGCGGACGACGCGTTTATCGTCTTCGACGCTGCCGTCGACGGCGCAATCCAGACGAAGGTTCGAAAACGCCTGCCAGCCTCCGTTCGGCCAACCGGCTCTATATCATTCGACTGTACACGCCGGCAAGTTCACCCAGCGCGTACGGGCAAACTCAATCAAAGTACGCCGCTTTTTGACGCAGACATTGCACATGAGCTGCGATTTTGCTCATCTGTTTAACTGCGCAATCTGATGAAATCAACCTATTGCTGGCTATGATCAGCGACATCGGAACTGAGGCAGAAGTGCGCACTAGGCCACAAGCTGCTGCCAAGTGGGTGGATATCTTGTGGTTTCTTCAAGCGATCTGGACTTTAGCACGGGTAGCAATCAAGATTTCGGTCAAATGTACCGCGACCAGCGGTAAGCCTCCGCTTAACAAACGAAGAATATTTAGAGGCGACTCTGCAGCATGACAGACATCAAAACGTTCCGGGAACTACAGAGCGAGGCGACGGAATGGCGCCGCTATCTCCATGAAAATCCGGAGTTGGACTATCGCCTGGAAAATACAGCAAGGTACGTGGCTGAAAAGCTAGCCTCTTTCGGAATCAATCATATTGAGACCAGGATTGCCGAAACCGGCCTAGTCGCCCTAATTCAGGGCAAAGGCGGAGTGGGGCCAACAATCGGACTCAGGGCAGACATGGACGCTCTTCCGATCGTTGAAGCTTCTAACAAACCATGGTCGTCGAAAGTCCCTGGCAATATGCATGCCTGCGGCCACGATGGACACACGGCCATGTTATTAGGTGCAGCGAAACATCTGGCGACAACTCGGAATTTCAAGGGGACTGTAGCGTTGATCTTTCAACCGGCGGAAGAGGTAGAACTTCCGTCTGGGGCTCTGAAGATGGTTCAGGAGGGGATCATGGACCGCTTCGGTATATCCAAGGTTTTCGGGATGCACATTACGCCTGGCGTCGATATCGGCAAGTTCAGCATCTGCCCTGGCCCGATCATGGGCTCGCAGGACGACTTTGATATTATCGTGAAGGGTAAAGGCGGCCATGCAGCACACCCCCATCGCACGGTTGATCCCGTCGTTATCGGTGCTCAGATCGTTTTGGGTCTACAGGCCCTTGTTTCCCGCAGAACAGACCCTTTGAAATCTCTGGTTGTATCAATCACCAAGCTGAATGCTGCCCAAGCATACAATGTTATTCCTGATCGAGTCGAGATTTCCGGGACGGTTAGAACTCTTGAGCCAACGCTTCGAGATTTCGCTGAGCTAGAGATTCCTGCTGTTGCTCGTGGGATTGCTCAGGGATTTGGCGCAGATATTGAATTCAAGTACATGCGTTCGGTGCCTGCTACAGTCAACCACCCTGAGGAGACAAAGACGGCGATGAGCGCGGCACGAAAGCTTGTCGGGGATTCCTGTGTGAACGACTCACCCAGAGTATCTATGGGCGGCGAAGACTTCTCTTATATGCTAGAAGCGCGACCTGGGGCCTATATCCTAGTTGGTAACGGACCGACTGCTGCATGTCATAATCCGGCGTTCGATTTTGATGATGACGCGCTACCTTACGGCATTGGTTATTGGGTCAAGCTGGTTGAGGAGATTTTGGGACGTGAAGCCGACGTTTGCTTGGCGGAGCGATAAGTGCGCGGTATCTCCCTTTGCGATCGCTGAACTGTTTCCTGCGTGGTTGCACTCATTTCCACGTGCGTGCGCAAACAGTCCCCCCTAGTCTAATGCCCGTGCCAGCGGCGCTCTTTTTCCGGGGGGCTCTTGATATTGTCAGCATGCGCCGGTCCTTTTTGTCCGTGCGCCGGCCGATGATCGCCTTGAGATCCACGTCGCGCAGGTTCTTGGTGTGCAGGGACAGCGCGTTGCCCACGCGTAGCTCCCCCCTTTATTAGCAGATGCCAGATGACGACGAGCTTGCGCTCGGTCGCGAACCTTGAACGCCATGGATGAGGCCTTGCTCTTGACGCTGACAAAAGCGCATCGTCGGTCGAGAGACCGCTTCGGCGATCGCTTCTGCGTGGGCGGCATCGTTCTTCTGGGGTTTGACGAAAGGCTTCACGCAGGCAGGAATGATCAATCTGACATTATGATCGACCTTGCTGATCTCCCGTCCCCAGTAATACGCGCTGGCGCATGCTTCCATCGCGACGATACAGATGGGCAGCTTGGCGAAAAACTCGAGCAATCTGCCGCGGCTTAGTTTTTTGCGCAGGGCAACCCTCCCGTCCGGACCTGCGCCGTGGATCTGAAACACGTTCTTTGCCAAATCCAAGCCAATGATGGTAATGTCGTTCATGGACGCCCTCCTTGCTGGATCTAAACACACCCGCACTTTGGCACATTTGATGCCGTCGGGGGGCGTCCACTCCACCGGCTCCCACGCCTCGTTCACAACGAGGACAACCTGGTGGGTCTCCACCATTTAGCCGCACTCCTTTGGCCTTCCGTTTAGACTGGTAGGAACCAGGCGCCGGCGCTAACTCTCAGCACTGCAATAGATTTGCAATGAATCCTTTGAATAAATTTGCAAAAACTTTGCGAACAGAGACCCCTGACCATTGTACCTTCATCCCAACGTCTGAGATCAGACAGGGCAGAAAGATAGTGAAGCATGCAACGTTGGAGGAACGACCTATGGCAAGAAAGGCGCTTATCCTGGTTGAAGGCAGTGTAAGGGGTACTGGTCCGCAATTCGTCCGAGCGGCCCAGCGTCTTGGCCTTCACCCAATTACCCTAGCGGCTGATCCAGCTCAGTACGACTATATTGCGACAGAAGGGCTTGAAGCAATCCGCGTTGATACGGAGAATCTCGATGCGCTGATCTGTGAATGCTCCCGGCTACGTGCGCGCTATGACATCGCTGGCATTACGAGCGTCCGAGAGGATGTCTATATCACTGTTGGCAAGCTCTGTGGCCATTTCGGATTGCCGGGACCGAATCCCGTGTCCATTGAACGATGCTGCGACAAATTCACTCAACGCCAGCTCCTCGCACAATCGGGCGTTCCCATACCCGCTTATCGCTTAGCAACGAATGCGAGGGAGATAGAAACCTCTGCTGCGGAGATCGGCCTGCCGGTAATTCTTAAGCCAGCCGTGGGTCTCGGCAGCATTGGTGTGCGATTGTGCCGCACCATTGATGCGTTGGCGGAACAGAAGAACTATCTGCGAGGCGAAAAGCGCA
>NZ_JABEPH010000218.1:0-10284 GCF_013004495.1 Rhizobium sp. SEMIA 4085 | reverse complement strand
CAACAGACAACAACGAAGGGATAGAATGCATGGAGCACGCCCGCAACGAGGGGAGGGACATCGTGCACGAGGGACCGGAGATCCTGCGCGAGGCGGCGCGCCTCTGCCGACCATTGCAGCAGGCCCTCGACGTCTGGAAGGACGTGACCTTCAACTACACCTCGACCGACACGCCGGATTTCGTGCCGACGGCCACAGCAGCAGAATAGGAGACCTCACATGCATATCACCCAGGGAGCATTCTCGTTCCTGCCGCCGCTGACGGACGAGCAGATCGCCCGGCAGGCGCAATACTGCATCGACAAGGGCTGGGCGACGAGCCTCGAATTCACCGATGATCCCCATCCCCGCAACACTTATTGGGACATGTGGGGTCACCCGATGTTTGACAATGCGGACGCAGCCGCGCTGATAATGGAGCTGAACGAGTGCCGGAAGGTCTATGGCGACCGCTATATCCGGCTCGTCGCCTTCGACAGCAGCCATGGATGGGAGTCCGTTCGCCTCTCATTCATCGTCAATCGTCCCGCGCAAGAGCCAGGATTCCGGCTTGAGCGGCAGGAGGCGGCCGGCAGACGGCTCCATTACACCACGCGTTCTTATGCGGCAGACCGGCCGGCGGGAGAACGTTATGGCTGATGCGGTCCCCAAGAGACCTAAGATCGATGACGAGGAGCCCTCAGCCATCGATCTGCGGGCGGAATATGTCGAGTCCGGTGTCAAGGAGCTCCTCGACGAGTTGGACAATTCTCTTATCGGCCTTGCACCGGTCAAGCAGCGGATCAAGGAAACCGCGGCCCTGCTTTTGGTCGAACGCGCGCGCAAGCGTCTCGGTCTCGCCCATGAAACGCCGACGTTGCACATGAGCTTCAGCGGCAATCCCGGGACTGGGAAAACGACCGTTGCATTGCGCATGGCCGATCTGCTCCATCGCCTCGGCTACATCCGAAAGGGGCATCTGGTATCGGTGACGCGTGACGACCTGGTGGGGCAATATATCGGCCACACGGCGCCGAAGACGAAGGAGATCCTGAAAAAGGCGATGGGGGGTGTCCTCTTCATCGACGAGGCCTATTATCTCTACAGGCAGGAAAACGAGCGCGACTACGGCCAGGAAGCGATCGAGATCCTCCTGCAGGTCATGGAGCACCAGCGTGAGGATTTCGTCGTCATACTGGCCGGTTACGCCGACCGGATGGAGCGCTTCTTCGAAAGCAATCCAGGCTTTCGTTCGCGTATCGCTCATCATATAGACTTTCCCGATTACACCGACGACGAACTGCTGCGGATCGCCGAGGCGACACTTACCAAGCAGAACTATCGTTTCGACGCCAGGGCCCGCGCCGCCATGGAAGAATATATCGCCCTTCGGCGCCGCCAACCGCATTTTGCCAATGCGCGCTCTATCCGCAACGCCCTCGATCGCGCGCGCCTGCGTCAGGCAAACCGGCTGTTTGAGACTTCCGCCGGCCCGATTGATGCCAAGGTGCTGTCCACCATCGTTGCCGAAGACATCCAGGCCAGTCGCGTCTTCAACAGCGCAGCAAGACAAGAGGAGGCCAGGTCATGAGCCGCAAATCGATCATTGCCCCCTCCATCCTTTCGGCAGATTTTTCCCGGTTGGGTGATGAGGTGGAGGAGGTCATCAAGGCGGGCGCAGACTGGATCCATCTCGATGTCATGGATGGTCATTTCGTACCCAATATCACATTCGGGCCGCCGGTCGTCAAATCGATCCGTAACCGGACGGACGCCGTGTTCGACTGTCATCTCATGATTGCGCCGGTCGATTCCTATCTCGCCGCCTTCGCCGCTGCCGGCTGCGATTACATCACGGTCCATGCGGAGGCTGGGCCCCACCTCGACCGAACGCTTCAGGCGATCCGCAATCTCGGGAAGAAGGCAGGCGTCGCGCTCAATCCGTCGACGCCTGAAAGCGTGATCGAATACGTGCTCGACCGGCTGGACCTCGTCCTGTTGATGACCGTCAATCCCGGCTTCGGCGGTCAGGCCTTCATCCCAGCGGTCGCCGAAAAGGTGCGCCGCGTGGCCGCGTTGATCGGTTATCGCCCGATCCATATAGAAGTCGATGGCGGAATTACCGCCGAAACCGCGCCGCTGATCGCTGCTGCCGGTGCCGACGTTCTTGTTTCGGGCTCGGCCATATTCGCAGACAATGACGCGTCGGCCTATGCGGGCAATATCCAAGCGATCCGCCGACAGGCAGACAAGGCGCTGGCGCAGCAGGCAGCGTAAGCCGAGCAAGTCAAGGGGTGATGAGACCGCCGGCGACTGCCGGCGGTCTTCTTTTTTATTGCTTCTTCTGGAATTGCTCGAGATAAGCGAGGAGATTGGCGATGTCGGCATCGTCCTTCAGGCCAGCAAAAGCCATCTTGGTGCCCTTCACCTTCGCCTTCGGATTGTGGAGGTAGTCGCGCAACGATGCCTCGTCCCACTTCAGGCCGGCCTTGCCCGCATCGGTCATTGCCTTGGAATAAGAAAACCCGGGATGCGAGCCGGCAGTCCTGCCGATCACACCGTTCAAAGACGGGCCTACCTTGTTCTGGTCAGTGTCGGCACTATGACAGATCTTGCACTTGTTGAACACCGTTGCGCCTGCGTTGGCATCTCCCTCCTGAGCATTGACCCCGCAGGCAGAAAAGATCGCAACTGATACACCGATCAGAAGGATATGATAGTTCATGATATTTCCTCATTTCGCCAAGGGTGCCCTTTGACGAAGGCAGGCGCTGCTGTTCCTCCACCGGCGCCAGCCATTTTGGATCGCATGGCCTTCCGTACGGTGGCGGCAGACTTGCGATCCGGCAAAAAAGTTACCCGCCAGGGAATGTAAGTCAACCCTTTGATAAGCCATTGAACCCTCATTGATCGCGCCGGACGAAGGTCGCGATTGACGGGCCGGAGTGAAGCTTTTAGCCTCTTCATACCCTTACCTCTTCCAGCACCGCGGGGGCGCGGCTGGTTGGCGGTCCCGGCTGCGGTGCCTGAGAGATTGCTGCGGCGCGGCCTCCTTGGTCGAAAGGTGCGACATGATATTTATCGAACTCGTCTTGACAATTTGTATTGCGGACAGGCCTTCGAGCTGCCGGGATGAACATCTTCATTTCGAAAACAGGGGAAGCTTGATGGCCTGCATGGCCCAGGCGCCTCCTCAGATTGCCAAGTGGTCCGAGGAGCATCCGAACTTGCGCGTCGTGCGATGGCGGTGCGAGTATCCACCGAAGGGTACAGAGATCTAAGAGGGAAATCCGACGATCCGCCGCAATGCGGGCACCGGCTGGAAAGGCGCATTAAACGTCGCGCAGATGAGGGCTCCTTTCGAGCCGGGATCATGCATAGAAACCTGCAGCTGCGGGAGGTCGCGGGTGGTTTTTTCGGTTTCTCCTCCTGGGGGACGGCAGCCTGGCCACACCTAAAACCTCGCATGCGAGATCCTCGATCAGTTGTTCGCCTCGTCTCCCTTGGGTGAGCGAACAGCAACTTACTCTCCCGTCGCTCCCGAGCCTGTGCTGATGGCAACGTTTTCGCGAGGCAGTGATGCTGACCGATCGGATCGTCGGCTTCTCGTCGCCAGTTTCATGTCCCGCGTCACCAACGCGCCTTTTCCGAATTCAGTTGTATTGAGAATGGGAAGAGCGCATGGTCCGTTCTTCAGCAGTCTTAATTACGGGACTGCTGATCGAAGGCCCCACACCCTAGCCTTCTCAAAGGAGGACAGAATGTCTTCCGTGTTCGATCTTTCATACATGTCTTCGTTTGAGCTCAACATGCTTCGGGCGCCACTCCAATAAGCTGGCCGGCCATGTAGCACCTACGCGGGACCACCAAATAGTTCTCGTGGGCTCGCTCACCGAGGACATCGAAATGGTCGTATCGGAATCTTGTGAATCTGTCCTCACACATCAATTCTAACTTCAAAAAGGATCGCACCAATGGCTAAAGGACAAGTAAGAGGCAACCGTGAAGCGCGGAAACCGAAACAGGAGAAGTCTCCGATGAAGGTGGAGAGTACGTTCGCCAATCAGATCAAGGCCGCAACGAAAAGCAACCCGCAGGGCGGCAAACATAAGAGCTGAACGCGATAGGAGATGGGCCGTGTCGGTCGCCAGTCTTCCACTGAGCGGTCACGAAAGGCGATGTTCCAGAAAGTCAGGAAGTGAAATAACGATGCCCCCTTCACGCGCTCTGTCGGTTTGACTACCCTCTGTTACTCACCAGTCCGCGGCCCGTGATAGGTCGCGCGATGCGGGCAAAGCCAATTGGGCATTAAAACTCTGTCCCAACAAAAAAGGACGCGATATTAACCACTCGATCGCGGACCATATGTTCTTATTGCGATGAGCGTCGAGGCGCCTTCTTCAAGGCATCGAGCAAGGCGGACATGCCATCGTTTGCCGCCAGTGCCAGCATATGATTGTCGGCAAGATCCAAGACCGCGACAATCGCCTCACGCTCGTTCCAGCCGACGGCAACGGCTGCCGCTATCAGGTCGAGGAACGCGAACTGCAACGCCTCCTGGCAGCGTATGTGCCTTTCGAGATTGTCGTCGGTAGTGAACGGCCGTGAGATATCGCGCATAGACCGATAGTGTCCGATTCCCTTTGGCGAGACTACGGCATTTTAATAATTGCTGATAAAGTCCACAGGATGCAGGAGCCGCATCAATCTGCTCTCCCTCGATGGTCATGCTGCCCGAGATGGAGCTAGTCCAGGAACCGAAATCCGATTTAGAAGCATCGTATGTCAGCTTCGGCCTGGGCTCTTCTCAGCTCCGCCGTCGCAGCCTTTGCGGGGGCACTTTCGCGGAACAATGCGCCGTTTTCACCGGTGAGGAGCCCCATTTGCTTAAAGGTGGAGGCCGTCTCATAGCGTTCATAGGGCAGAATCGATTCGATGACGTCGATCGAACACGAGCAACGGTCGAGGATCGCCCGATTTTCGCCGTTCGCCTTCATGCAGGCATAGACATATTCTGCAATGACGTTGGTCGGATAACGGGTTCCCGCCGCCACCGGATGCGTGAAGCTGATTGCTGCAAGTGCGAAGGTCGCGATACCAAGTGTCTTAAGCGCGATCATGGCGTTTCCTTTCATGCAGAGCATTTTTCTGTCTGACAAAGATGATATTCAGTGTTATTATAGCATAATTTCAATGACGTCGATACATTGGCAGTAGTTTTACAGTAATCAGACAATATTAATATTGCATTGCACAAAATTGATGCTGCAACGCAGCGAATATTGCTGAACAAACACGCTTGCAGAAAGCAAATCTATCTCTTATGGTCTATTTGTTTCCGGCTTCAAGGACGTTACCGTCAAGGGAGTGGTGACTGTCTTCGTAGGCCAAGCGGGTGGGCGGTAACGGTGCCCTCCGCGCGCCTGGCTTAGGTCGTGACACGCTGCCGGAAATACTTCCCACACGCTGAACCGATGACGCGGGTCGCTGAACAGGCGCCGTTATAACTCGTCATCCTTGCGAACTTAGGGAGGACTAAATGCGTGTACGTGCAAGCTTCATAAAATCGGCATTGGTGACGACTGCGGTATCTTTGTCATTGGCGGGAGGAGTTACTGCCAACGACGAGGTCCAAAAATTGATCTCCGATTCCAAAAACTGGGCGATTCCGACGGGTGACTATGCCAATACCCGGTTTTCGAAATTGAACCAGATCAACAAGGACAATGTGAAGAACCTCCAGGTCAAATGGACATTCTCGACCGGCGTGCTACGCGGTCATGAAGGTGGACCTCTGGTGATCGGCGACGTGATGTATGTCCATGCGCCGTTCCCAAATACCGTCTATGCTCTCGATCTCAACAATGACGGCAAGATCCTGTGGAAGTATGAGCCCAAGCAGGATCCCAACGTCATCCCGATCATGTGCTGCGACACGGTCAATCGTGGCGTTGCCTATGGCGATGGCAAGGTCATTCTCAACCAGGCCGAACCGACAGTCGTTGCGCTCGACGCCAAGACCGGCAAGGTCGTGTGGTCGGTGAAGAACGGCGAGGATACGGCCGGCGGTAAGGGAGAGAGCGGAACCAGCGCACCCATGGTCTTCAATGACAAGGTGCTGATCGGCATATCGGGCGGCGAGTTCGGTGTGCGTGGCCATGTGACCGCCTATAATCTCAAAGACGGTTCGGTTGCCTGGAAGGCATATTCGACCGGTCCTGACTCGGAAACCTTGATGGATGGGGAAAAGACCACTCATCTGGGCAAGCCGGTCGGCAAGGATTCGGGCGTCAGCAGTTGGGAAGGCGAGCAATGGAAGCAGGGTGGCGGAACGACCTGGGGCTGGTATGCCTTCGATCCGAAGCTCAACCTGGTCTACTACGGGACCGGCAACCCGTCGACCTGGAACCCGGTTCAGCGACCGGGCGACAATAAATGGTCGATGACCATATTCGCGCGTGATGCGGATACAGGCATGGCCAAGTGGGTCTACCAGATGACCCCGCATGACGAATGGGACTTCGATGGCGTCAACGAGATGATCCTCGTCGACGGCATGGACGTCGGCGGCCAGAAACGCGACGTGCTGGTGCACTTCGATCGCAACGGCTTCGCCTATACGATGGATCGCGCAAACGGCGAGTTGCTCGTTGCCAAGAAATACGATCCGGCCGTCAACTGGGCGACGGAAGTCGTCATGGATCCGAAGAGCAAGGAGTATGGCCGCCCGCAGGTGGTTGCCCAGTACTCGACGCAGCAGAACGGCGAGGACACCAATACGACGGGCGTCTGCCCGGCCGCACTTGGAACGAAAGACCAGCAGCCGGCCTCTTACTCGCCGAAGACCGGGTTGTTCTACGTGCCGACCAACCATGTCTGCATGGACTACGAGCCTTACCAGGTCAGCTATACCGCCGGTCAGCCCTATGTGGGGGCAACGGTATCGATGTACCCGGCTCCCAACAGCCATGGCGGCATGGGCAACTTCATCGCCTGGGATGCCGCCAAGGGTGAGATCGTCTGGTCGAAGCCCGAGCAGTTCTCTGTGTGGTCGGGTGCACTGTCGACCGATGGCGACGTCATCTTCTACGGCACGCTGGAAGGCTACATCAAGGCTGTCGATAAGGACGGTAAGGAACTCTACAAGTTCAAGACCCCGTCCGGCATTATCGGCAACATCAACACCTTCGAGCACAAGGGCAAGCAGTATGTTGCCGTGCTGTCGGGTGTTGGAGGATGGGCCGGCATCGGACTTGCCGGTGGTCTTTTGGGTGCGGAAGGTGCTGCAGCCTGGCAGCAGGCCGTTGCCGGTCAGAAGGCTCCGGCCGAGGAAGAAAAGTCGATCTCGACGGCAGGTCTCGGCGCTGTCGGCGGCTATGCCGCTCTTGCCGACTACACGACGCTGGGCGGTCAGCTCACCGTCTTCGGTCTCCCGGATTGATCTACGGGAACCCATAGCACGCCGACCTCTTGGTCGAGGCGGCTGGTAGAGAAGCGAGGGCCCGGAAGACCGGGATTTCCCCCGGCGGGCCCTCGAATTCGCCACGCAAACCACAACTCTCCTGTCAACGCCGCATCGCGACAGCAAGGCTGTATTGGTGGCGAATGAGAAAGAGGTCCGAATGTCAGTGCGCAAAACAGTGTTAGTGCTTGCGATGTCTATTATTGGTTCGAGCGTCATCCTTGCCGCCGACGACAAGCAGAAAGCCGCAGCCGTCAGCGAACAGGATGGCAAATATGTCGATGCGGAAGGCAATCCAACATTCAAGATCCAGGATGACGGGACGGTCGACTGGTATACCTTCAGCGGCTACCGGCGCTATCATTCCGACTGTCATGTCTGCCATGGACCGGACGGCGTCGGCTCGAGCTATGCGCCTGCGCTCGCCAACACCATGAAAAACATGGACTACGGAACCTTCCTGTCGATCGTCGCGGAAGGCCGCAAGAATGTCGGTGGCGGCAAGGAAAACGTCATGCCGGCGTTCGGCGAAAACAAGAATGTCTACTGCTACCTCGACGACATCTACGTCTATCTGCGCGCCCGGGCCGTCGGCGACGCGCCGCGCGGTCGTCCGCCCAAGAAGGCTGACAAGCCGCAAGCGGCGAAAGAGCACGAAAAATCCTGTATGGGGAGCTGATCTAATGTCGCCAAGCAAATTGTGCGGTCATCATATTCTGTTCGTGGTCGCGGTGGTTGCCACGATCCCGACCGCGGTATTTGCGCAAGGTGCCGGGATCGGCGCGGCGGGCGAACTGGTCGATCCGGACGTGCTGCGTGTTTGTGCCGATCCCTCAAACATGCCGTTTACGGATGAAAGCGGCGAAGGCTTCGAAAACAAGCTGGCTGAACTGGTGGCGGCCAAAACCCAACGCAAATCGGTCTCCTATACCTGGTATCCGATGGCGACCGGCTTCGTCCGCAATACGCTGAGAGCCAACCGGTGCGATGTCATCATGGGTTATGCCCAGGGCGACGAACTGGTGCAGAACACCAACGCCTATTACCGATCCACCTATGTCATGATCTTCAAGAAGAGTAGCGGTCTGGAAGGCTTGGAAAGCCTCGAGGATCCCAAAATCGCCGACAAGCGGATCGGGATCGTCGCGGGAACCCCGCCGAGCGCCAACCTGGCGAGGGCCAAGCTGATGCGCAACGCCAAGCCCTACCCGTTGATGGTGGATACCCGCTCGACGCCGTCCATGGCCGAGGTCATGTTGAAGGACCTCGAAAAGGACGTCATCGACGTCGCTATCCTCTGGGGACCGATGGCCGGCTATTACGTCAAGGAGATCAATCCGGAACTTGTCGTGGTGCCGCTTCTCAAAGAAAAGGCCGGTCGTATGTCCTATCGCATCACTATGGGCGTGCGTCCGTCCGATCAGGAGTGGAAACGGACGCTGAACAAGGTGATCCGGGAGAACCAATCGGAGATAAACCGGATTCTGCTGCAATATCAGGTCCCGCTCATCGACGAAGCCGGTAACCAGATCAAGGGCTAGAGCGACGGCATTCGGATTTTCTCCACATGGCAGATGCGAATGTTGTTGAGATTTCAGAGCTTGCGCCGAAGGCGCACGATGCCGGGAGGAGATCAATGGTTGATCTCGGGCAGAGTAAAGAGGAGAAGCTTATGAAGAAAAGTTGGAAGAAGCCGACGACATGCGTCGTGTGCGTCGGAATGGAAATGTCACGTTACCGTTCCGCCGAACTCAAGGCTAAGAAATAAGCGCATCTCCCGCTCCATGCGGCTTGTCTGCGTGGAGCGGCTGCCGTCGGAAGGAAGCACCATCACATGCGGCTGAAGATCCTCGGCTCCGCGGCAGGAGGCGGATTTCCACAATGGAACTGCAATTATCGGCTGAGCCGCGCCGTGCGCAACGGTGAAGGCGGTTTTCGGCGACGGACCCAATCGAGCCTTGGCGTATCCGCCGATGGCAAAGATTGGATTCTCTTCAACGCATCCCCGGACATTCGCGAACAGATTGCTGCCGCTTTGGAGCTGCAGCCGATGGAGGAGGGTCCCTTGCGGGCCTCGCCCATCCAGGCTGTTGTCCTGACCAATGCCGATGTCGACCATATAGCCGGACTATTGAGCCTGCGCGAGCGGCATCGTTTTGTCATCTATGCAACCGCCCGGGTTCTTCGGGTGATCGAGGAAAACAGCATTTTCAACGTTCTGGACCGGCAATTGGTCGAGCGCCGCGAACTTTTGCTCAACGTGCCGACCCCCATTGCGGACTGGCACGGCAAGCCGACATCCATCGTGGTGGAAGCCTTTCCGGTTCCGGGCAAGATTGCGCTGTTTCTTGAAGATGCGGGCCGGGCGCAGGAGGGGTTCGGGACGGAAGAGGGCGATACAGTCGGGCTGCGTATTGTTCAGGAGGACTGTCATTCCTCGGCATTGTATATTCCTGGTTGTGCGAGCATCGACGCCCACCTGAAAAAGAAGATTGCCGCGGCGTCCTGTCTGCTGTTCGACGGTACGGTCTACACGGATGATGAGATGCTGAGTGCGGGCGTCGGGACCAAAACGGGCCGGCGCATGGGACACATGCACAGCGCCGGCTCTGACGGCTCCATGGCCCTGCTTGCCGAGATCGCGCCAGCGCGGCGCGTCTATGTGCACATCAATAACACCAACCCGATCCTCGATGAGCGCTCTCCCGAAGCAGCAGTCGTGAGGGCAGGGGGATGGGAGATCGGCTACGACGGGATGGAGATCGGCATATGAGCAAGCTTGCAGACGCGGCGGGAAACGGGTTGAGGCCCGCCGCGCTCGAAGCGACCCTGCGTCAGGTGGG
>NZ_JABEPH010000217.1:0-10317 GCF_013004495.1 Rhizobium sp. SEMIA 4085 | reverse complement strand
CCTCATCATAGCGGACTGCAATAGGTGAAGCTGACCGCACGCACCGTCGCGACCTTTTTTTTGATGAAGGGTCGGGCACCCCCGGATTGCTCCCTGGGCCCGCCCGCCGGCGGCGCAAGATGGGAATAAGAGCCAGTTCGACGACGGCCCGAGCCCGGGCAGCACCGCCGATGTCACCGTGAAGCTGAACGGCGACGTGATCGCCGCGCTCCAGGCGACACCGGGGCAGGATACGCCGTTTTCCTTTAAGGTTCCGCGCGGCGGCAGCAACGTGCTGGAATTCTCTGTGGCCGGACTGCCTGGCGAAGTGACGGAGGCAAACAACCGCGCCGTTCATGTCATCGATGGCATTCGTGAAAACCTGCGCGTGCTTTTGGTCTCCGGCGAGCCGCATGCCGGCGAGCGCGCCTGGCGCAATCTCCTGAAATCCGACGCCTCGGTCGATCTCGTCCATTTCACCATTCTGCGCCCCCCTGAAAAGCAGGACGGCACGCCGATCAACGAGCTTTCGCTGATCGCCTTCCCGACACGCGAGCTGTTCGTCGACAAGATCAAAGACTTCGACCTGATCATCTTCGACCGCTACCAGCACCGCGGCGTGCTGCCGATCCTCTACTATGACTACATTGCACAATATGTCGAAAACGGCGGTGCGCTGCTGATTGCCGCAGGTCCCGAGCATGCCGGCCAGGATTCGATCGCACTGACGCCGCTTTCGGCCGTTCTCCCTGCCGAGCCGACCGGCCAGATGATCGACAAGGCATTCTATCCCCGCCTTTCCGAGGAGGGCCGCAAGCACCCCGTCACCCGCGGCCTCGACGGCTCCGCTGACGAGCCGCCGCATTGGGGCCGCTGGTTCCGCAGCGTCGATGTCGCGTCTCCGCATGGCCAGACGGTCATGGTTGGCGCAGACAATCATCCGCTGCTGCTTTTGAACCGTGCCGGCCAGGGACGCGTCGCCATGCTGCTCTCCGACCAGGGCTGGCTCTGGGCCCGCGGCTTCGAGGGCGGCGGCCCGCACGTCTCGCTCTACCGCCGCATCGCCCATTGGCTGATGAAGGAACCGGCGCTGGAGGAGGAAGCGCTGACGGCGCGCGCCTCCGGTCGCACGCTGGAGGTAACCCGCCAGACGATCGGCGACAATCCGGGCAATGCCACAGTCCGATATCCATCAGGCAAGACGGAAAATCTGCCGCTGAACCAGTCTGAACCCGGTCTCTTCAAGGCAGAGAAGAAGATGGACGAGATCGGCCTCTTCGAAATCCGCAACGGCGACCTGACGACGCTCGTTCATGTCGGCGCCGTCGATGCGCCCGAATTCAAGGCGATGATTTCGACGACGGATGTGCTGAAGCCGATTTCCGGCAAGACACGCGGCCTTGTCACCCGCGTTTCAGATACCAACGGAGCGATCGAAGTTCCGCCGATCCTGCCGGTTCGCGGCCAGGTTCGCGTCGCCGACAATGACCGCATGCAGATCAAGTTGACGAACGAGAGCGTGCTGAAGGGGATCAATACCCTGCCGCTCTTTGCCGGTTTTGCCGGCGTCGGCGCGCTGCTGCTCGCCTTCGGCGCCATGTGGTGGCGTGAAGGTCGATGAGTCCCGCTTAGGCGAGTGAGACTTGCCGCGTTTCTGCATCGATCGCAAGCGGTGATTCCGGCACGAAGAAGCGAAGCCCGATGCCGAAGATGGCGGGCAGCGCCGTCACGGCAAAGATGTAGCGCCACGCGTCGGCAACGTCGGCGAGCGCCTGCCACCCTGTCGGCGAGCCGGCTGACGACGGCGCCGATCAGCATGCCGAGGACGAAAAGCGTTCCGGTCTGCAGTGCCTGCGGCACCGTCAGCTGGAATGTGGCGGCGATCGAAGCGGCCGTGAACCCGACGGCTAGCACCTGCATGGCGTCGGCCGCCCAGACGAGCCCGAAAAATGCCATCAGCCGCCGCTGAAATGCGCCCGTCCCAGCGCGATCCGAACTTCCGCTCATGCCGCCCTCCACCAAGCTGCCGAAACCTCGAGCAAAGTGAGGTCAGGGAAACCAGCGGTAGGACATATGAACTATGCACGCCAGCCGATGATACCCTTAAGACGCTGATGCGCATCTTCGGCAATCGGAACGACCAGAACGCGGGCGGGATCGACTGGCCCTGGAAAGGCGAGCGCGTTGTAGGCGACCTTCTCGAAGCCGAGCGGGCAATAATACGGCGGATCGCCGACAAGGATGACAGCCTCGGAGCCCTTGCGCCTTGCCGCCTCCACCGCGATCCGCACGAGTTCGCGGCCGATGCCCATATTCTTGTGCGATGGCCGGACGGCGAGTGGTCCGAGCAGGTGCCCTTTAACATCGCCCGCCATGACCGGGGTCATCCTGACCGAGGCGATCGTTTCGCCATCATCGGTACAGATGAAGGAGAGCGACGGATCGTGCGCCCCCTGCTCGCGGATGCGCGCAGCCGCACGCGCGTGCCGGCCAGGGCCGAAAGCTTCTTCGTTGATGTGTTCGATAGCCGCGTCGTGAGACGCATCCTCGGTGAGGTAGACCAGATCGTGCTTTTGCATGATGAGACAGAAACCGGATAGACGGAATTGATGATTTTCGAGCACGCGCTTAGGCGTTCGGAAGCATCAGCGTCGTCGCAGATTTCTGGATGCGTAAAACAAATCGGGTTCCCGAGAAAATGTGAAAAGGCCGATAGCAGGAAAAATTTGCCTCGTCCAACGCAAAGTGACGCGACCGAAAAAACATTTGTGACGCACTGTTCAGTCTTCGCACCCCTGCAAAGATCGGCCGCGTGCAATATGTTTCCACCAACGGCGAATTTGAAGGAAGCGCACAATGGGCATGCTGGTTGACGGCGTCTGGCAGAACGTCGGGTACGATACGAAGGAAACGAAGGGCCACTTCAAGCGCGCGGCCTCTCAGTTCCGCAACTGGATCACGGCCAATGGGGAGGCAGGACCGACGGGCAGCGGCGGCTTCAAGGCCGAGGCTGGCCGCTATCATCTCTATGTCTCGCTCGCCTGCCCCTGGGCGCACCGCACGCTCATTTTCCGCAAACTGAAGAAGCTTGATGACATCGTCTCCGTGTCCGTCGTCGATCCGCTGATGGCCGAGAACGGCTGGGAATTCAAAGTCGGCGACGGCGCGACCGGCGATCACCTTTACGGTGCAAGGACCCTCTTCGAGATCTACGTGAAGGCCGATCCGCACTATTCCGGCCGCGTCACCGTTCCCGTGCTCTGGGACAAGAAGACCGGTACGATCGTCAATAATGAATCGGCCGAGATCATCCGCATGTTCAACAGCGCCTTCGACGGCCTGACCGATTCGAACACCGATTTCTATCCCGACGCTCTGCGCGCCGACATCGATGCGCTGAATGCGATCGTCTACGACACCGTCAACAACGGCGTCTACAAGGCAGGCTTTGCAACGACGCAGGAAGCCTACGAAGAAAATGTTGTGAAGATTTTCGAAACGCTGGACATGCTGGACGAGCGTCTCGGCAAAAGCCGCTATCTCTTCGGCGATCGGCTGACGGAAGCCGACTGGCGGCTGTTCACGACGCTGGCGCGCTTCGATGCAGTCTATGTCGGCCACTTCAAGTGCAACATCCGTCGCATCGAAGACTACAAGAACCTCTCGGGCTACCTGCGCGATCTTTACCAGACGCCGGGCGTCAAGGAGACGGTGAACCTGCGCCACATCAAGGAGCACTATTACCGCAGCCACAGGACGATCAATCCGACGGGCGTGATCCCGGTCGGCCCGGCTCTCGATCTCGACCGCCTGCACGGCCGCGCCAAGCTTGCCGCTGCCGCGTGAATCCTACCAGAAGTGAGCGGCGGGCTCTTCGCCGCTCAACTCCCTCAGCCTGCGCCTCGTCGCTTCAGTCGTGCCGTCCGGCAGACCGTCGAGCGCGAAGAAGCCGCATTCGACAATTTCGCGATCCGGCTTGCGCGGCGCTGTCTGCTCGACCTCGGCGCGGTAGAAGACCACATGATCGCGCCGGCTCGCCGATGCGTTGAAATAGACATGGAAGAGCTGCGGCCTGCCGATGATCCTGAGGTTGCCCTCCTCGCGCAGTTCCTTGATCAGCGCTTCCTCAGCTGTCTCGTTGCGCTCCAGCCCCCCGCCAGGCATATGCCAGCCGGGAATGTAGCTGTGGCGGACCAGAAAAATCCGCCCGGACGAATCGAAACAGGCCGCCCGCACGCCCATCGTCATGCCGCGCGCGAGAGCGAAATAGCCATGCACGATCCGCATCAGCAGCTTGGATTGCCAGGGCCTGATTTCCTTGGTCGTCATCGGTCTGTTTTCACTATTTCGTTCAATCGGACGTGTTTGATTTGTAAATATCCTGGTCTATGTGTCGTAGCATGTTCAAGCTCGCGCATATCTCGGATATCCACCTCGGCCCACTTCCCAATCTTTCATTCCGCGAGCTTTTCTCGAAGCGCATTACCGGCTTTGTGAACTGGCACCGCCACAGGCGCAAGCATCTTTTCGGCGGCACGCTGGATCTGCTCCTGGAGGATATCCGTGCGCGCCAGGCCGACCACCTGGCCGTGACCGGCGACTTGGTGAATCTCGCAAGCGGCATTGAGATCCGCTCCGCCGCCGCCTGGCTTCGCGCGCTCGGCGAACCGGCGGAAACCTCCGTGGTTCCCGGCAATCACGACGCGTATGTGCCCGGCGCCTACGAGAAATCCATGCGCGCCTGGTATGACTATGTGCGCGGCGACCTCGCTCCAGCCGAATGGGAGGAAGACAAGCACATCTTTCCCTATCTCCGCGTCCGCGGCAAAGTCGCGCTCGTCGGCTGCTCGACGGCCGTCGCCACGCCACCATTTGCCGCCAGCGGCTTCTTCAGCCAGCGGCAGGCCCGCGAGACCGTCAACATGCTCCGCGCGGCCGGTGAAGCCGGCCTCTTTCGCGTCGTCATGATCCACCACCCGCCGATCCGCGGCGCGACTGCTTTCTACAAGCGCATGATCGGCATCCGCCGCTTTGCCGCCGTCGTCTCGACCGGCGGCGCAGAACTGGTGCTCCACGGCCATACGCATCTCAATACGCTCCACTGGCTGCGCGGCCAGACTGGTCCCGTGCCTGTGGTCGGCATTGCTTCCGCCTCGCAGGGACCAGGTGGCTTGAAGCCCCGTGCGGCCTATAATCTCTTCAGCATCGACGGTTCGCCCGGCGCCTGGGAACTGAGGGGCGAACGCTTCAGCTTGAACGACATGGGCGATGGCGTTTCGTCGGAAAGTGTCGACATTTTCAAGCTTTAGGCGGACAAGCGGAATCTTTTTCGCGGCTTTTTGAATCAATTTCTGAAGCCGCTGCGATTTTCCCCCAGGTAATGCTTAAGCCCTTGGTATTTCCAAATCCCACTGTACAATCCGGCCGCAATCGCAGCCGATCAGGGAACAAGCCATGCGCGCCGCAGCAAACCGCATCTGCCGTCTCACCCTCGCCTTCGGCCTTGCAGCCGGACTGTCGGCACCGGCCTTCGCCGTCGGTGACGAAAGCGACGAGACGAGCCCGCCTCCGAAGACCGAAACCACGACCAAATGCGCCGACGGCAAGGTGTGGGACAAGAAGAGGAAGGAATGCGTCGCGCCGAAGAAGAGCAGCTTTAATGACGACGACCTCTACGAGGCAGCGCGCGAATTCGCCTATGCCGGCCAATATGAAAATGCCATCACCGTCTTGAACCTCGCCAGGAACAAGAACGATCCGCGCATCCTGAACTATCTCGGCTATGCAAACCGCAAGGCGGGCCGGATGGAACTTGGAATGTCCTATTACCGCAAGGCGCTGCAAGCCGACGAGAATTATATCCTCGCACGATCATACATGGGCCAGGCCCTGGCCGAAGAAGGTGACATCCAGGGTGCCCGCGTCCAGCTCGTCGAAATTCGCGACCGCGGCGGCGAAAACACCTGGGCTTATCGTGCGCTATTGCAGAGCCTGAACGGCTACCGGACGTATTGAAACGGGGGCGCGCTCCGGCGACCAAGAGAGAAACCTTTGGGAATTCTTCGACCGCGCCGTCTTCTTCTTGCGCGGCAGTGCAAAATTGTTCCATAAAGATCACTTCCACGATATAAAAAGCTTGGCCCACATCGGGTGCTTCGCCCGAACCCATTCATGAAATGAGACTATGCGTCAGCCTGTAACGACCATCGATATCCGACGCGACCTGGTGGGCCTGCTCCCGCGGCTGCGGCGCTTCGCGATGACGCTTGGCGATGCGGCTGCTGCCGACGATCTGGTTCAGGCGGTCTGTCAGCGTGCGGTGGCGAAGAGCCAGCAGTGGAGCGGCGAGGGCCGGCTCGAAAGCTGGATTTACACACTCGCCCGCCAACAGTGGAGCGACGATGGCCGCAGACGCAAGGCGCGACCGGCTTCCAAGAGCAACGTCACGGATATCCGCGACGCGGCGCGCGACCGCGCAGCCGTCGCCGATACCGATGCCATACACCGCATGCTCGCCGAAATGCCTGAAGGCATTTCGAGCGTCTTCCTGCTTGTCGCTGTCGAAGGACATACCTATCAGCAGACCGCCGACATCATGGGCATATCGGCCGGCAGCGTGCCCACGCAGCTTGCCGCGGCGCGGCTGCACTTCGCAAGCCTCGCCGACGATCATCCTCACAGGTACTGAACTTTGCCCGACTTCAAAAAATTATCGCTTGACGCCCAGCTGACCGCCCTTCTAGACGGCGAAACGACGCCGGAACAGAAGCATGAGCTAGAGCAGCGCCTCGCCACCGACGAAGGTGCGCGCCGGCTTTACGACAAGCTGCGTCACGGCGCCGATTTCGGCCGCCGCCGTCTGGACGATATTCTTAAAGAGCCGGTTCCGCTGGCACTCGTGCGCTCGATCAAGAGCGTCCAGCCGCCCAAGGCGCCGATCGCGCCGCGAACCACCCGCCCGTCGATGAAGCTCGCGCCTAGCGGCACGCAGGCGCTGGCCGCAGCGATCATCCTTTTTATCGTCGGCTGCGGCATCGGCTATCTCGCCGGCACGAGCCCTGGCTCTCCCACGGGCAATGGCACGACACAGATCGTGGACGACAATGCCAGCAGCAAGAACTGGCTGAACGACATCACAGCCTACCAGCGCCTGATGATCCGCCAGCCGCGGCATATCGTCGAGGTGCCCTCTACCCAGGCCGAGGAGATTTCCAACTGGCTGACGTCCACGGTCGGAGTCGCCTTTCGCGTGCCTGATTTGTCTACAGACGGCTGGGCCTTTCAGGGCGCCCGCGTGCTTCTTGGCGACGGAAAGCCGGTCGGCCAGCTGGTCTATACAAGCACGGACGGCGATCTCATCTCCATCTGCTTCCGCAAGGATGCCCAGCCAATCGAATCCGAGGATTTCAAGGAAACGATCCGGGACGAAATCGGCCTGATCACCTGGCACAATGCCGGCACCTCCTACGTTCTGGCCGGACCTTCCGCCGAAGCCTCGCTCAGCCAGATCGCCATGGAAGTCGCAACCGCGATCTGAGCCTTACGGGACCAGCACGACCTTGCCGCTGACGCCCCGGCTTTCGATGGCGCGATGCGCATCGGCGGCCCTGTCCAGCGGAAAACTCGCGCCCTTTGCGACGATCAGCGCGCCGGAGACGGCAAGTGAAAACAGCGCGGAGAGATCGTCCGCCAGCGTTGCAGATAACAGAGGCAGCAGCGCAAATCCCTTGAGCGTCTGGTTCTTCTCGAACAGGGAATTCAGGTCGGCAACCTCAAGCCGAAAGCGGCCCAGTGCAGCAAAGACAAGCTCTCCGCCCGGCGCAAGTGCTGCAAGGGAGGCACGTGTCACCTCGCCACCGATCGTATCGTAGATCAGATCGACGGGCGCCATTTTACAAAGGGTCTCCTGCCAGCCCTCGGCTGTATAGTCGATCGCCGCGTCCGCGCCCAGCCTGCGGGAGAGCGACCTCTTCTTCTCGCTGCTTGCCGTCGCGATGACCGATCCTGCGCCCTCACGCTTCGCCAATTGCACCAGCAGCGAGCCAACGCCCCCGGCCCCCGCGTGGACAAGAACGGTTTTGTCCCGTGGCAGCGCCTGACGCACCATATGCAGCGCCGTCAGCCCCTGCACCATCAGCGCAACCGCCGTCTCGAAGGACAACGCGTCGGGGATCGAGATCACTGACGCACCCGGCACGGCGACGTACTCCGCATAACCTTCACCCCGCCCGAGCGCGAAAAGCGGAACGGCAACGCGCGCACCGATGACAGCGGAATCAACTCCCTCGCCTATCGCCTCGACAACACCCGCGACTTCAACACCCGGGATGATGGGCAATTCCGGCGTCACCGCATACCGGTTGGCGCGCATCAGCACTTCGAAGAAGTTGACGCCTGCAGTACGGACGCGAACGAGCACCTCCCCTTCGCGCGGCACCGCGGCACCTCGACGACCTTGAGAACCTCGGGGGGACCGAAATGGTCGAAGCGGACGGCTTTCATGGCAGACCTCACGTTTGAATGGCGTGGGCAGCGCTTTATCAGTAAACTCGGCGACCAGAATAGACACTCTTTCGTGCCATACCCACCAGGAAGTGACCATGGCTGAACCCATCAAGAGACTGCCCAAACTGCCCGTCGAACGCGCGCCAAAGGTGATCGCCGGGCGCTGGAAACCGGTTATCCTCTACTACGTTTTCTGCGGCTCGAAGCGTCTTTCGGAGCTGAAACGCATGATGCCGGAGATCACGCAGAAGGTGCTGATCCAGCAGCTACGCGAAATGGAGGAACATGGTCTGGTAAGCCGCGAGGTGTTTGCCGAAGTTCCCGCGCGCGTCGAATATACCGCGACGGAGCTCGGGCTTGGCCTTGAACCGGTGCTGCTGGCGCTCTGCCAATGGGGCCAGCGCCACGCCGAGGCGCAGAATGAAACCGCCGACATTGCCGACTGCATCGTCCGCCCGCGCAAGCCATCTTTCGCCGCCTGAGGGGCAAAACGCGCAGCCGGCGGCGCCCGCTGCGCAATCTCGATCAGTTCTTCCCGGCTCTCACATCCAGCACGCGGTTGGCCGCCGATACGATCGCTTCGAGCGAGGCGCCGACGATATTGGTGCTGATGCCGGCACCAAAGAGCTTGCCGCCGGGATAGGCGGTCTCGACGTAGGAGATGGCCGCCGCATTCGAGCCGTGCTGCAGGGAGTGCTCGGAGTAGTCTTCGACCGACATCTCGATGCCGAGATAGTGCGAGAGCGCGTTGATGAAGCCGTCGATGGGGCCGTTGCCGCGGCCCTCGATACGCTTCGTCTCGCCATTGTCGATAATCTCAGCGGCGACGACACGCACGCCCTTGCGCTCTGGATCGGCGAAAGTGTGATGATCGACGAACTTGATGCGGCCCTCGGGCTGCGTCACGTAGCGCTCGATGAAGCGGTCGTAGATGCGGCGCGACGGCAGTTCCTTGCCTTCTTCGTCGGTGATGCGCTGGATGTCCTCGCGGAACTCGACCTGGAGATTGCGTGGCAAATTGAGCCCGTAGTCCTGCTGCAGGATATAGGCGATGCCGCCCTTGCCGGACTGCGAGTTGATGCGGATGATCGCTTCGTAGGAGCGGCCGACATCCTGCGGGTCGATCGGCAGATAGGGCACTTCCCACACCGGATGGTTAGCGACCTTGATCGCCTTCATACCCTTGTTGATCGCATCCTGATGCGAGCCGGAAAAGGCCGTGTAGACCAGTTCGCCGACATAAGGGTGGCGCTCGCCGATGGTCATCTGGTTCGAATATTCGAAGACGCTCTTGATGCGCTCGATATCGGAGCAGTCGATTTCCGGATCGACGCCCTGCGTGAACATGTTGAGCGCCATCGTCACCACATCGACATTGCCCGTGCGCTCGCCGTTGCCGAAGAGCGTGCCCTCAACACGGTCGGCGCCTGCCAGCAGACCGAGCTCGGCTGCCGCAATACCGGTGCCGCGGTCGTTATGCGGATGCAGCGAGACGATCAGGTTCTCGCGATTGTCGAGATTGCGGCACATCCATTCGATCTGGTCGGCATAGACGTTCGGCGTCGCCATCTCGACGGTGGACGGCAGGTTGATGATCAGCTTGTTGTCCGCCGTCGGCTTCATCACGTCGATGACGGCATTGCAGATTTCCAGCGCCACTTCGAGCTCAGTACCGGTGAAGCTTTCCGGCGAGTATTCGAAGCGGTAGCCGCCACCGGCTTTCGCCGCCATGTCGGTGATCATCTTTGCCGCATCGACGGCGATCTGCTTGATACCCGGCACATCCTTGGCAAAAACCACGCGGCGCTGCAGCTCACTCGTCGAGTTGTAGAA
>NZ_JABEPH010000216.1:0-10367 GCF_013004495.1 Rhizobium sp. SEMIA 4085 | reverse complement strand
ACGTGCCGGACCCGCGCCCCGTTGTCGTCGCCGCGGTCAGGCGTGGCGGCGCGAATCGGCCACTCGTCGAACGCCGCCCCCCTATGTACGCCAGTTCTCGCCGCGCCCGTGGGGACGACGGAGAGGACTCCGTTGAGGCGGTGGGCCAGGCGAGCCTGGCGGTATTGCTGGCGCCGATGCCGCCACGGAGGCCATCGGCCATGCTGTTCGCATGGCGGGCAAGATCGAGCCAGAGATCGTTGTCGAAATACGCGTCGAACTGGGCGGCGATGAAGCGCGACTTGGAGAAGAGCTGTGCCGCACGTTTTCGGATAAAAGGCATCTCTTTGGCCTGATCCGGATGAAAGAAGACGATCGCCTCCGCGCACCAGCACCCGTTCTTGGTGCCACCGAAGGAAAGCATGTCCACCCCGCGTTTCCATGTCGTTTCGGCAGGCGTTGCGCCAAGTGCGACGAGCGCATTCGCGAAGCGGGCGCCGTCCATATGAAGAGCCAGGTTCCGCTTCTTTGCGATGGCTGAAATCTCGCCGATTTCCGGCAACGTGTAGACCGTACCAATCTCGGTTGCCTGGGTGATGGTAACTGCACTGGCGCGGCCGTGATGCACCGCATCCTCAGGGAAGTCTGCTATCTTCGACGAAAGCCTTGCCGGATCGATCTTGCCGGACGCACCGGGCACGGCAACAAGGCGGGCGGAGCCGGAGAAAAATTCCGGTGCCCCGCATTCATCCTCGATGACATGGGCCTCCGAATGACAGAAGGTGATGCCGCCGGGGCGCTGGACGCTGGCGAGCGCAAGGGAATTCGCAGCCGTACCCGTCGCGACAAAGAACACGGAGACTTCACGCTCGAAGACCTCGCAAAAGCGTGCCTCGACTTTTTTATCGAGATCGCCGGTGCCGTATGCGGACGCGAAGCCGGCGGAAGCCGCGAGCAGGCGTTGGGCAATAGATTCATGGGCGCCGGCCCAGTTGTCGGAAGCAAAATTCATGGGAAGAACCGTTAGGAAATGTGGGGTTGGCAAGATCGGCAGGGACATTACGCCAAAGCTTCACGCGATCAAACATCTCAGTCGCAATGCATCACAAAAATTGAATTCCGCAATCAATAAACAAAATAGTGCGGCGCCGTGTAATTTAATTTCGTCATTTTCGTCAGTTTGGCAATCTTCCGTCGCAAATCGACGATTTTTTAATTGCGCGCTCTTGCGGAGCGCATAGGTTTCTGGCATAGAACTGATGAATTAGGACAGTGTTGCTGTCCTATTTTGGCCTTTGCGGCCGAAGAGGCGCCGAAAGCCCTGACCTTTGCAGGGTTTCACGCTATAGTCCCCTTAAGCGCAGCCTTGGCAGCGCTGCGGCGACTGGCAGGCGCGGAGCGCGGCGGCTCGCTTTTGGCGGGCCAACGCGACCGGATCTTCGATAATGCAACAGCGCTGTCACGCGCCGAACCCCGTATCAAGGGACGGCGCGCGACAAAGAGACGCCCGCTCGCGGGCTTTGACAGGAGGGAAAGATGACGAAGACGCCATCCACGGGTTTTGACCAGTTCGCAGCAGCAGACATGCGCGCAACGGCCAATACGCGTAAATCCGCCTCCGGTTTGCCGCGAAAACAGGGTCTCTACGATCCGCGCAACGAGCATGACGCCTGCGGCGTCGGCTTCGTCGCACATATGAAGGGCCAGAAGTCGCACCAGATCGTCAAGGACGGTCTTTTCATCCTCGAAAACCTGACGCACCGCGGTGCCGTCGGTGCTGACCCGCTGATGGGCGATGGCGCCGGTCTTCTCGTGCAGATTCCCGACCGTTTCTTCCGTGAGGAAATGGCAAAGCAGGGCGTCATCCTGCCGAAGGCCGGTGAATACGGCATGGGCCATATCTTCATGCCGCGCGACGAACAGCAGATCGAGCACTTCAAGAAAGTGATCCAGGATGTGATCACCGAGGAGGGCCAGGTCTTCCTCGGCTTCCGCGACGTGCCGGTCGACAACTCCTCGCTCTCCAAGGCGCCGGATATCGCCGCCACCGAACCGCATCATGTTCAGGTCTTCATCGGTGCCGGCGAGGATGCCGCGACGAACGACGAGTTCGAGCGCCGCCTCTTCACGCTCCGCAAGGTGATCTCCAACCGCATCTACGACGAGTTTGAAGGCGAGGAGAGCAACTTCTATCCGGTGTCGCTTTCGTCATCTACCGTCGTCTACAAGGGCATGTTTCTCGCCTATCAGGTCGGAGCTTATTATAAGGACTTGTCGGACCCGCGGTTCGAAAGCGCGGTTGCCCTCGTGCACCAGAGGTTCTCGACCAACACCTTCCCGTCCTGGAAGCTGGCGCACCCCTATCGCATGGTTGCCCACAACGGTGAAATCAACACGCTGCGCGGCAACGTCAACTGGATGGCGGCGCGTCAAGCGTCGGTGTCTTCGCCGCTTTTCGGCGAGGACATCTCCAAGCTCTGGCCGATCTCCTACGAAGGCCAGTCGGACACAGCCTGTTTCGATAACGCACTCGAATTCCTCGTGCGCGGCGGCTATTCGTTGTCGCATGCGGTGATGATGCTGATCCCGGAAGCCTGGGCCGGCAACCAGTCGATGGCGGCCGAGCGCAAGGCATTCTACGAATACCACGCTGCCTTGATGGAGCCATGGGACGGGCCGGCTGCCGTCGCCTTCACCGACGGCAAGCAGATCGGCGCGACGCTCGACCGCAACGGCCTGCGTCCGGCGCGCTATCTCGTCACCAATGATGATCGTGTCATCATGGCGTCGGAAGCGGGTGTGCTGCCGGTTCCGGAAGAAAACATCATCCAGAAGTGGCGCCTGCAGCCCGGCAAGATGCTGCTGATCGATATGGAAGAAGGCCGCATCATCTCGGATGACGAGGTGAAGTCGCAGCTTGCGACACAGCATCCCTACCGCAGCTGGCTCGACCGTACTCAGCTTATCCTGGAAGACCTGAAGCCGGTCGAACCGCGTGCGCTGCGCCGCGATGTTTCGCTGCTCAACCGCCAGCAGGCCTTCGGCTACACAACTGAAGACACGAGAATCCTGATGTCGCCGATGGCGACGACGGGTCAGGAAGCGATCGGCTCGATGGGTACGGATACGCCGATTTCGGCGATGTCCGACAAGTCGAAGCTGCTCTACACCTACTTCAAGCAGAACTTCGCCCAAGTCACGAACCCGCCGATCGATCCGATCCGCGAAGAGCTTGTCATGAGCCTGGTTTCCTTCATCGGGCCGCGGCCGAACATCCTCGACCATACCGGCATGGCGAACGCCAAGCGTCTCGAAGTGCGCCAGCCGATCCTGACCAACGGCGATCTCGAAAAGATCCGCTCGATCGGTCACACGGAAGACCGTTTCGATACCAAGACACTCGACTTCACCTATGATGTCGAGCGTGGTGCCGACGGCATGCCGGATATGCTCGACCGTCTCTGCGAGCGCGCCGAAGCGGCAGTCAAGGGTGGCTACAACATCATCGTGCTTTCCGACCGTCAGATCGGGCCAGATCGCATCGCGATCCCGGCGCTGCTGGCGACCGCTGCCGTCCACCATCACCTGATCCGCAAGGGGCTTCGAACGTCGGTCGGTCTTGTCGTCGAGACCGGCGAGCCGCGCGAAGTGCATCACTTCTGCCTGCTCTCGGGCTATGGTGCTGAAGCGATCAACCCCTATCTCGCCTTCGACACGCTGCTTGACATGCATGCCAAGGGCGAATTTCCGAAGGAAGTGGACGCCAGCGAAATCGTCTACCGCTACATCAAGGCGGTCGGCAAAGGCATCCTCAAGGTCATGTCGAAGATGGGCATCTCGACCTATCAGTCCTATTGCGGTGCGCAGATCTTCGATGCGATCGGACTGCAGTCGGAATTCGTCGACAAGTATTTCTTCGGCACCGCAACGATGATCGAAGGCGTCGGCCTGGAAGAGATCGCCACGGAAACCGTTGCTCGCCATACGGCCGCCTTCGGCCGCGACCCGTTGCTTGCAAGCACGCTCGACATTGGCGGCGAATATGCCTTTCGCATGCGTGGCGAAAGCCATGCCTGGACACCGGACGCTGTTGCAGCCCTTCAGCATGCCGTTCGCGGCAATGCCGAGGATCACTACCGCGAATTCTCCGAAATGGTGAACACCACGGCGCTGCGCATGAACACCATCCGCGGCCTGTTCAAGGTCAAGAGCGCAGATGAGCTCGGCCGTAAGCCGGTATCGATCGACGAGGTCGAACCGGCTGCCGATATCGTCAGGCGCTTCTCGACGGGTGCGATGTCCTTCGGCTCGATCAGCCGCGAGGCGCACACGACGCTCGCAATCGCCATGAACAAGATCGGCGGCAAGTCGAACACCGGTGAAGGCGGCGAAGAGTCCGACCGCTACATGCCGCTGCGCGACGGCTCGATGAACCCGGAACGCTCGGCGATCAAGCAGATCGCTTCGGGACGCTTCGGGGTGACGACCGAATATCTTGTCAATGCCGACGTGCTGCAGATCAAAGTCGCGCAGGGTGCAAAGCCCGGCGAAGGCGGCCAGCTGCCGGGTCACAAGGTCGATGCGACGGTCGCCAAGACCCGTCATTCGACGCCCGGCGTCGGGCTGATTTCGCCGCCGCCGCATCATGACATCTATTCGATCGAAGACCTGGCGCAGCTCATCTACGACCTGAAGAACGTCAACCCGACGTCCGACGTCTCGGTCAAGCTCGTCTCGGAAGTCGGCGTCGGCACGGTCGCCGCCGGTGTTGCCAAGGCGCGCGCCGACCACATCACCGTTGCCGGCTTTGACGGCGGCACGGGTGCGTCGCCGCTCACTTCACTGAAGCATGCCGGCAGCCCTTGGGAAATCGGCCTTGCCGAAACCCAGCAGACGCTGGTGCTGAACGGGCTGCGTTCGCGCGTCGCCCTGCAGGTGGACGGCGGCCTGAAGACCGGCCGCGATGTCATCATCGGCGCGCTGCTGGGCGCCGATGAGTTCGGCTTCGCAACCGCGCCGCTGATTGCCGCGGGCTGCATCATGATGCGCAAGTGCCACCTCAACACCTGTCCGGTAGGGGTTGCGACGCAGGACCCGGTTCTGCGCAAGCGCTTCAAAGGCACACCCGAGCACGTCATCAACTACTTCTTCTTCGTCGCCAACGAAGTGCGCGAAATCCTGGCCTCGCTCGGCTTCACCAAGCTCGACGACATCATCGGTGCCTCGGAACTGCTTGAGAAGGACGAGATGCTGGCGCACTGGAAGGCCAAGGGGCTCGATTTCAGCCGCATCTTCCACAAGGTTGATGCAGCAAAGGCAGAGACTTACTGGACGGCGCGTCAGAAGCACCCGATCGACGACATTCTCGACCGCAAGCTGATCGAAAAGGCCGAGCCTGCGCTCTCCTCGAAGACGCCGGTCGCCATCGAAGTCGATATCAAGAATGTCGACCGTTCGGCGGGCGCCATGCTCTCTGGCGAGGTTGCCAAGCGCTACAACCACCGCGGCCTGAAGGACGACACGATCAACGTCACACTCAAGGGGACAGCCGGTCAGTCGTTCGGTGCCTTCCTCGCGCGCGGTGTCACCTTCACTCTCATCGGCGACGGCAACGACTATGTCGGCAAGGGCCTTTCGGGCGGCAAAATCATCATCCGGCCCCCGGAGAACTCGAGGATCGTCGCTGAAGATTCCATCATCGTCGGAAACACCGTGCTCTACGGTGCGACTGAGGGCGAGTGCTACTTCCGCGGTGTCGCAGGCGAGCGTTTCGCGGTGCGCAACTCAGGCGCCATTGCCGTTGTCGAGGGCGTGGGCGACCACGGCTGCGAATACATGACGGGTGGCGTGGTGGTCGTGCTCGGCGCAACGGGCCGCAACTTTGCGGCCGGCATGTCCGGCGGTGTCGCCTACGTTCTCGACGAGGCCGGCGACTTCGCCAAGCGCTGCAACATGGCGATGGTCGAACTCGAACCGGTTCCGGAAGAGGACGACATGCTGGAGAAGCTGCACCATCACGGCGGCGACCTCATGCACAAGGGACGCGTCGACGTCTCCGGTGACATGACGCGTCACGACGAGGAGCGCCTTTACCAGCTGATCTCCAACCATCTGCACTACACGGGCTCGACCCGCGCCAAGCAGATCCTGGACAACTGGGTCGACTACCGTCCGAAATTCCGCAAGGTCATGCCGGTCGAATACCGTCGTGCGCTCGAGGAAATGGAACGGAGCCGGATGGGAATCGCCGCGGAGTGAGTGCTCTAAATCGCTAGATCGGCCACTGCCCTGACGAGCGGCATGGAGGATGCTGGAAAGAACGATGATGAAAAATCGGTTTTCGCTGCTTCATTCCTTCATCTCTCTGTGCCTCGCCGCCGCAGTTTCCGCCGGAACTTCTTTTGCCGGCGGCGGCCTTGAAACGGAATTCGTAGCCCTGGGCGCAGTCATGGGACTGGCCTACTGGTACTGGGGACCTTCGGGTCTTGGGCTTTAAGATGATGAGGGACGAAAATATGGGTAAGGTCACAGGGTTTCTGGAAATCGACCGGCAGGTGGCGAAGTATCAGCCGGCGTCGGATCGTATCCGGCATTTCCGCGAATTCACGATCCCGATGTCGGACCAGGAAGTGCAGAAACAGGCCGCGCGCTGCATGGACTGTGGCATCCCCTATTGCCATGGCCCGACCGGCTGCCCGATCCATAACCAAATTCCGGACTGGAACGACCTCGTCTACAACAACAATTGGGAAGCGGCGATCCAGAACTTGCATTCGACCAACAACTTCCCCGAGTTCACCGGCCGTGTCTGCCCGGCGCCTTGCGAAGAAGCCTGCACGCTGAACCTCGAAGATGCGCCGGTTGCGATCAAGACGGTCGAGCAGGCAATTGCCGACAAGGCTTACGAGCTCGGCTTCATCCGTCCGCAGCCGGCAACGGTCCATACCGGCAAGAAGGTCGCAGTCATCGGCTCCGGTCCCGCTGGTATGGCGGCTGCCCAGCAGCTCGGCCGCGCCGGCCATGAGGTCCATGTCTACGAACGCGAAGGCCGCCCGGGCGGCTTGCTGCGCTACGGCATTCCCGACTTCAAGATGGAGAAGAACTTCATCGATCGCCGCGTCGAGCAGATGAAGGGCGAGGGCGTTACCTTCCATTGCGGCGTCAATGTCGGCGTTGACATGAAGGTCGAGCAATTGCTGTCCGATTACGATGCCGTGCTTTACTGCGGCGGCTCCGAAACGCCGCGCGAAGCCGGCATTCCCGGTATCGAACTTGCCGGCGTCCATGACGCGATGCCCTATCTCGTGCAGCAGAACAAGCGTGTCGGACGCGAAAACATCGACAGCGTCGGCTGGGCGTCGGACCCGATCCTGGCCGGCGCCAAGCATGTGGTCGTCGTCGGGGGCGGCGATACCGCTTCGGACTGCGTCGGCACGGCGTTCCGTCAGGGCGCCGTGAAGGTTACGCAACTCGACATTCGTCCTCAGCCGCCGGAGAAGGAAGACAAGCTCGCCGTTTGGCCGTTCTGGGCAACCAAGATGCGCACCTCTTCGTCGCAGGCCGAAGGCGCCGTCCGCGAGTTCCAGGTGGCGACGCTGGGGTTCATCGGCGAGGACGGCGTGCTGACAGGCGTCACGTGCTGCGAAGTCGACGAACGCCGCAAGCCGGTTCCCGGTACGGAATTCGTCATCAAGGCGGATCTCGCCTTTATCGCCATCGGTTTCCGCGGACCGTTCACTGACAGCGTACTCAAGGAACTGGACGGCAAACTGACGCTCAACACCGACCGCCGTGGCTCGACCAATGTCGTTGCCAACGACCACGACTACAAGACCTCGGTCGACAAGCTATGGACGGCAGGCGACGTTCGCCGTGGCCAATCGCTGGTCGTCTGGGCGATCCGCGAGGGCCGCCAGGCTGCGCGTGCGATCGACGAAGCGCTGATGGGCTCGACGGTTCTGCCGCGCTGATTGCTCTCGCTTAAAGCCGAACAGAACGCGCTGCTCGCAAGATATGCGGGCGGCCGGTCTATTGATCAGTCTGTAGGGCATCTGTCCAAGGGCTTCGAAGGCGGCTTCGAGTTCGAAAGCGAGCGTCACGAAAATTTAATCTCCATGCGCACGGTCGCTCGGGCAAAGAACTGAAGCTTATTTGGTCGAGACCTGCTTTGGCTCTTTCGGGGCGGGAAGACTGTAGTCGTCCACGCGTCCTAGAGGCGCCGGGTCCATCTTGCCCTCCTGCACGAGCTTGTCGCGTGGCGAGTTCGCCAAAGTGGCCGGAGGCTGCCTGCCGCCGAGAAGCTCAACTCCTCCATCGAGGTTGGGGTCTGAAAGACTGATCGGCTGCGTATGCGCGACAGGGTCCGATGGCAGACCGAGATGGGGCAGGTTGCTGGTGTCGAGGCGCACAAGATCGGGACTTGCCTGCGCGCCGAGAAGGCGGCGGGCCGGCTTTTCAACATAGAAAGCGACCTTGCGGCGTCCGGCCTGTGTCAGATTGATGCCGTCCGAGGTGCGCAGGCGCACCTGCTGACCGTTGATGTCGGAACCGGTAACGACGAACTGTCCGTTCTCGTCCACGAAGCCATCCCAGATGTCGACGAATTCCCCGCCGATACTTTCCACCTGCTTGCGATAGAGCTGGTTCATCTGAACGGCGTCGGCCGTCATCGAGGGCGATTCGAAAGCAGGGAGTCCGACCCAAAGCAATGGTATCTTGCGGTTCGTTATTTCCTTGCCGAAGTTCAGCACACGCTTCTGATACTCGCCATACCAGGCGTCGGTGCGGAACTTCTCCTTGGCGCCGCCGATGACCATCTGCTGCCGGTCGTTGGCGCCGATCATGACGACGACCATCGCCGGCTTCAGTTCGTCCATTATCTTCAGGAGCTGTTCGGGCCAGTCGTAATAATCGTCGCGCACCAGGCCCGAAGAGACGTTGCCTCGGGCCTCTACGATCACGCCGGGCGAAGTCTTGAATGCTTCCGTCATGCCATCGCCCAGGCCGCTTGCGAGAAAATCGCCGACGATCAGGATCTTTTGGGCATTCTCGAGTTTCTGGACCACCGGCTCCTGGAGGACGGGCGCTACAGGCCGCGCAGTGGCGACGGTTGGGGGTTTGGGCGCGAGCGGGGGCCGTTTGCGCTGACGCTGCGGCGGGCGTCGAACCTCGGGCGGCGGCGCATAATCTTCGTTGATGTAGCGGCGGCCGGTGAAGAAATCGAAGATCGAGCGGCGGTAGTAATAGCGCTCCTGCGCGTCGGCAAAATCAACGGGCGCGGTGATGCCGAAGGAAAGCATCAGAGCGGCGGAAAGCAGCGTCCTCCAGCCCAGTTTCAGCCTGTTACCCGATCTACGCATCGCCATGCCCCACATCTCGCGACATTTTCGCATGGAGGGGACACACACGTCCACTCTCCATGAAAGCTATGTCGTGGATTTCTCCTGTCTAGCGCCGGAGCGCATTCAGGAGCGGGAGCGAGGGTTTGCCATCGGCCTGCATGCCGAGGCGTTCTTGAACCGCCGAAATTGCGGCTTTCGAACCTGAACCGAAATTGCCGTCGACCTCGCCGTTGTAATAGCCGAGCGTCTTCAAGCGATTTTGCAGCTCGAATTTTTCCTTCATGTCGAGCGTGCCCTCCGGGCGCGGCCAGCGCTGTTTCATGCCACCATAACCGGCAATTTCATCGGCAAGCAGGCCAACGGCAAGCGCATAGCTGTCGGAAGCGTTGTATTTCTTGATCGTGAAAAAGTTCGCGGTCATCAGGAAGCCGGGACCGCCGGCGCCAGCCGGCATCTTCAGCACCGCCCTTGTTGAGCCGTCTCGAAAACCCTTGCCGTTGGGGCGGGTGACGCCCATCGCTGCCCATTGCGCGATCGTATGTGTCTTGCCTACCTGCTTTGCCAGGCTCGCTGGAACCGAGACTTCGTAGCCCCAGGTCCTGCCGGTGTCCCAGCCGTTCTTTGCGAGAAGGTTGGCGGAGGTCGCAAGTGCATCCGGCACGGAATTCCAGATGTCGCGATGACCATTGCGGTCGGCATCGACGGCATAAAGCAGATAGCTTGTCGGAATGAACTGCGTATGGCCCATGGCGCCCGCCCACGATCCCGTCATGCCATCGGCAGAGATATCACCGTTCTGCAGGATCTTCAGCGCAGCGACGAGCTGCTTCTTGGCAAATTTGGAGCGGCGGTCGTCCGCGTAGGCAAGGGTTGCAAGCGCACGTGGCACATAGTGCAGGCGGTCGGCCTTTGTGAGGACTGCGCCGGAGTTCGAGTCCCTCGACCAGATCGCCAGTATGGGGTTCTTGTCGACGCCGGAAAGCCGGTCGAATTGCGGCCGGGTCGGGGCGTGCTTGTGGGCCAGTTTGCGGGGGAGCCCGGCTGTGG